>JAFUPU010000001.1 GCA_017472635.1 Bacteroidaceae bacterium | reverse complement strand
GACCCAAATTTTCCCATATCTACCTGATAGTGGCTTTTCTCACCGTGCTCATTACCTACTTTGGAGTGAACTATTTCCTCGGAGGCATGCATAGTTATGGTGGAGAATAAGCGTCTCCTCTTTAATCAGTATAAAGGCCAGAACTTTACTTCACCTGCAATTTTTGCAATATATTGTATACCTGCAACCCCATATAGACCGCAGATTCAGCATTGAAGTGCAGACGGTCTCTAAGCAAACCGGCACGCGACATATCTATTACATATATATTCTCATCCTCCGATGCCAATCTCTTCATAGCTTGCTCTACTTGAGGATTGTAACATTTGTTTGCCTTCGCCACCGTACCTAACACTATTGGAAGATGTGAATAGTCATGTCCGGTCTGTTCGGTCAGACAGGCACGAAGAAAGTCAAACACTCCCTTCAAATTATCATAGTATAATTCTCCTTTTTTATAGTCACTCTCTCCTTGATGCCAGACAATTGCTTCTACCTGATACCCCTCTTTCAGATGCTTCAACGTGTTGTTGACACAGGCTTCGATTTGCTCAGCAAGTGACAGTAACAACGAGCGCCCTCCATGAGCCGTGCTTTTTTCCTCTTTTAACCATTCAAGGTCAGCAGACCAGAAACGTCCGTTTTTCGCTTGATGATTCACTGCTATAGAGGTCCCTCCTACCGCCCATTTTATCACATAGAAAGGAGCATCTTCAGCCTGCTCCATCCAATAATAGGTTACTGCGTCATATGCCCATGAGTTCTCTATCCCGGCTTTTGTTGCCTGCGGCCAAAATGGTTCAAACATTCCATCCACCCTATTTTGTGACATTTTGCAATAACGATAGGCACCACTACTGAAATTTACGGTATCCGTAGCCAACCACTTGATATAAACAGGCAGCTCCACATTCGGACACCTGCCATCGGTATTCGATTGACCGGCAACGACCAGCACCTTTGCCGGTTTCATGGCAGACACAACAAGCTGACAAGTCAAAAGAAGTGAGAATATCAAAAGTCTGTTCATAAAGCTATTGTCTATTACGATGCAAAAATAGCAAAAAAACAGGTATAAGGACAAATAACATCCCAAAAAACAGTATATTTGCAGCTGGAAACTATTACATAATTTATTCAACTCATGAAGAAAACACTTGTTGACCTATTTGAAGAGTCGGTAAGAAACTATCCGAACAACACTTTTTTGTTAGAGAAGACAGACAAGAAATTCAAGCCAACAACCTACAGTGAAGTTAAAGAAATGGTTTATCACTTCGGTGCCGGATTGCAAGCATTAGGAGTCAAAAAGGGAGACACCATTGCCCTGCTCAGCGAAGGGCGCAACATGTGGGTCATTGGTGAGCTTGCCATGTTTTATGCCGGTGCCATCAACGTCCCTCTAAGCATTAAGCTCGAAGAGAGCAATGACCTGCTCTTCCGCCTCATCCATGGTGATGTGAAATACATCATGGTGAGCGGTACACAACTGAAAAAAATCCGTGCCATCAAAGAGCAACTTCCTTTGGTAGAGAAAATCATCGTTTTCGATGAGCAAGACGAATACGAAAGTAAAGAGATGCCGCTCATCGATGTCTTCAGGGCAGGAAACACCTTCTTAATCAATCATACTGAAGAGGAGTTTTTGTCAGTTGCCCGTTCCATCCAAAACGAAGATTACGCCACAATCACCTATACAAGCGGTACTACTGCCGACCCCAAAGGAGTGGTACTGACACACCGCAACTATACAGCCAACGTTGAACAGGCACTGACGTTGGTAAATATCGATCAGACATGGCGTACACTCATCATTCTGCCACTCGACCATTGCTTTGCCCACGTTGTAGGTTTTTACATCATGATGTCAGTTGGAGCTACTGCCGCCACCGTACAAGTGGGACGTACTCCTTTAGAGACACTCCGAAACATTCCTCTTAATATCAGAGAGGTAAAGCCTCATTTCATTCTCAGTGTACCGGCTTTAGCCAAGACTTTCAAAAAGAATATAGAACAGGGCATCCGCTCTAAAGGGAAGGCTACGATGCTGCTGTTCAACTGGGGATTGAAAACACGCCAACTCTATTTCGGTGACAGCAACCTCGACCCCAAAGGATGGCGACACCTGTTAAGACCGCTCGTATACCTTTTCGACAAGATTATCTTTGAGAAGGTAAGAGAGAACTTCGGTGGCAAACTACGTTTCTTCATTGGTGGAGGCGCATTGCTCGACAAAGATTTGCAGAAATTCTACATCGGTATCGGTATGCCTATGTTCCAGGGATACGGATTAAGTGAGGCTACTCCTGTCATCTCTTCCAATGGTCCTGACCTGTATCGTTTTGGTTCCAGCGGCAAGTTGGTCACCCCCATAGAGTTAAAGATATGCGACAACGAAGGCAAGGAACTGCCTAACGGAGAGATGGGAGAGATTGTAGTAAAAGGAAAGAATGTAATGGCTGGCTATTGGAAGAATCCTGAGTCAACCGCCGAAACTGTCCGCGATGGCTATTTGTATACAGGCGATTTGGGGTATATCTCTGCCGAAGGTCTGTTGTATGTCAAGGGACGTTTCAAGAGCCTGCTCATCAGCAGCGACGGAGAGAAATACAGCCCTGAAGGCATTGAAGAGGCATTGGTCGAGAAATCTTGCTACATCGAGCAGGTTATGCTCTACAACAACCAGTCCCCCTATACGACAGCCGTCATCGTACCCAACAAAGAGCAACTGAAAAGGAAACTGCAACAGAGCAATCAGGGATTAAACGACGAAGCGGGACGCATAGCCGCCCTACAATTGTTGGAGTCAGAACTGAACCGGTTCAAAAAAGGAGGCGAGTTTGAAGGCATGTTCCCCGAACGTTGGCTTCCCAGTTGTTTTGCGGTATTGGCAGAACCATTCACCGAACAAAATCAAATGATTAACAGCACCATGAAGATGGTTCGTGGAAAAATTGAGAAAGCCTATACCGACCGCATCGCTTACATGTATACCGCTGAGGGCAAACAGCTGTTGAATGCCCAAAACCTGAAAGCGTTAGAGTAAAATAGAGCAGAATCTCACGATTCCAGGTAGAGATAATCGTAGTGAATCAAGGCACGTTGCCCGTGTTTACCCAATACGGCACGTGCCTCTTCGTTATTGCATGAGATACGACCTACTCCTATGCGATGTCCGTCAGGACCTATCAACGATACAATATCGTCTTTCTCAAACACCCCTTCGATGCGCACTACCCCTACCGGCAAAAGGCTTACCGCCCGTTCGCCCATCAAAGCCTCTACGGCACGATTGTTCAGGTGAATCTCTCCCTTGGCAAATCCGTCGGAATGGGCAATCCACTTCTTCACACTGCCCATCTCCTCGCCATTGGGTTCAAAGCGGGTTGACACCACTCGTTCGGGATGGTTGATAAGGTCAACCAATATATTGTCACGCTTGCCGTTGGCAATGAATACGGTTATCCCCTCGTCAGCCACCTTGCGGGCAATGTTGGTTTTGGTAATCATGCCGCCGCGTCCGAATCCCGACTTCTCGGTCTGTATATACTCCGTCAGGTCTTTCCCGCGTTCGACCGTCCGGATGACCTGGCTCTGCGGATCACTCGGCGAACCGGTATAAATGCCATCGATATTGCTGAGGATAATCAATGCCTGGGCATCCATCATCGAAGCAATCAGTCCGCTCAACTCATCATTGTCGGTAAACATTAATTCGGTGACTGCAATCGTATCGTTTTCATTGACGATGGGAATCACTCCATTTTCCAACATCACCGACATGCAGTTGCGCTGGTTGAGGTAGTGCCTGCGTGTACCGAAGTTTTCCTTCATCGTCAACACCTGACCTACCGGAATGCCATGCTCTCGGAAGAGTTCATAATATCGGTTTATCAGTTTTGCCTGTCCTACCGCCGAATAGAGCTGGCGCTGCTCCACGCTGTCCATCTTCTTTGAGATAGACAATTCGCTACGTCCCGAGGCTACTGCTCCTGAAGAGACCAATATAACCTCCACTCCGCTCTTGTGCAATTCGGCTATCTGGTCAACCAATGCCGACATGCGGGTCACATCCAATGTCCCGTCTCTACGCGTCAATACATTACTTCCTACCTTTACGGTTATCCTTGTAAAGCGATTCTCCATATTACACTACTTATCTTGAAACGATGATACGCTGTGCCTTTGCCGCATCCTCTTCGTTTACATACAACTTGACCACTCCTCCCACTGTCAGGTAGGGCGAAGTCACTGCACCCAACGTTTCATCCCGCAACATACACGGGATGTTTTCAGCCTGCAAAAGTCCCTTTACGACTTCCGCTTCCCATAGAGTCCCTTCAAAAACTTCTTTCATTTTCTTTCTTGTTTACTTTCATTTGAAGGCGTGTCAAAATACACTTTCCACCTGCAGATGAAACCGTGCATTTTTGACACTGCCACTTTGAGACAACGTTCTCCGCAAAGGGTTTGTTTGCTACTTCTGGTCATTTTGCCGGATTTCTACACGGCGTATTTTTCCACTGATGGTTTTCGGAAGCTCATCCACAAACTCTATCACGCGCGGATATTTATAAGGTGCAGTCACCCGTTTCACATGGTCTTGCAACTCTTTTATCAGTTCGTCGCTCTCTTTTCCCTTATACTCTTTAGACAATACGATGGTAGCTTTTACCACCTGTCCGCGTATTTCATCAGGCACACCTGTAATAGCACACTCCACTACTGCGGCATGGGTCATCAAGGCGCTCTCCACCTCAAAGGGACCGATACGGTAACCCGAACTCTTAATCACGTCATCGGCACGTCCTACAAACCAGTAGTATCCGTCTTCGTCGCGCCATGCCACATCGCCCGTATAATATACACCGTCGTGCCATACATCATGCGACATCTCCGGGTTGCGGTAATACTCTTTAAACAGTCCTAACGGTTTGCCCTTATCCGTACGGATGACAATCTGTCCCTGCTCACCGTCTTCTGCCGAGCGTCCGTCGGGGGTCAGCAAGTCAATGTCGTATTGCGGGTTAGGCACACCCATACTGCCCGGTTTCGGTTCCATCCAAGGGAAGGTAGCCAGCGTCAAGGTTGTCTCTGTCTGTCCGAATCCCTCCATCAGACGGATGCCGGTCAGTTTCTTGAAAGTATCATACACAGCCCCATTCAACGCTTCACCGGCAGTCGTACAATACTCCAACGACGAGAGGTCGAACTTGGTCAAATCTTCGCGTATAAGGAAGCGGTAGATGGTTGGAGGCGCACAAAGCGATGTAATGCGATATTGTTCAATCTTATGCAGGATGTCAGCCGGTGTGAACTTCTCGTGGTCATACACAAAGATGTTTGCTCCGGCAAACCATTGTCCATACAGTTTGCCCCATACAGCCTTGCCCCAACCCGTATCTGCGATTGTCAGATGCAGACTCTTGTCATGCAGGTTGTGCCACAAAAATCCGGTACTGATGTGTCCTAACGGATAGGTAAAGTCGTGAGCTACCATCTTCGGTTCTCCGGTTGTTCCAGAGGTGAAATACATCAACATAACATCGTCATTGGTGTTCACCTGTTCAGGACGTACAAAAGCCGGTGCCTGTTCCAGTCCTTGATGAAAGTCATGGAATCCTTCAGGGGTCTCTCCTCCTACACTGATGAGGGTAGTAGTTGTCGGACAGTCGGGCATAGCAGCTACGATATGGTCGGTTATCACCGGTTCGTTGGCAGCCACAATGGCCTTGATACCTGCCGCATTGCAGCGATACACGATGTCCTTCTTGGTCAACAGGTGGGTAGCCGGAATTACCACGGCCCCAATCTTATGCAAAGCCATGATAGAGAACCAGAACTCATACCGGCGTTTCAGTATCAGCATCACCGGGTCTCCCTTGCCTATTCCTTGACTTTGGAAGAAAGCGGCTGTACGGTCGCTCTCCCGCTTCAGGTCGGCAAAGGTGAACTGTATCATTTCATCATGGTCGTTTGTCCACAACAAGGCTTTCTTCTCCGGTTGCTCTGCCGCATACACATCCAACACATCATAAGCAAAATTGAAGTTCTCAGGAACTCGTATGTGCAGGTTCTTTATATAATCCTCTTGTGACGAGAATTTTGTTTGTGCTAAGAATCTTTCTACCATTGTTTTTCTTGTTTTATTTTGTTACATGATAGCAGCCAAGAACTTCACGGGTTTTCCGTCAAGCGCTTTCATTGCATGTGGCTGTAAAGAGTTAAAATAGAGGCTGTCTCCCGGGTTCAGGACAATCTCTTTTCCACCCAGGCTCACCAACAGGCGACCTTCCAGTATGAAGTTCAGTTCCTGCCCTGAATGGCTGTTAAGATGTTCGGGTACATCCTCATCTTTCGGTTCCACCGTAACTATAAAGGGGTCAATCTTACGATCGCGGAATCCCGAAGCCAGCGCCTCATACTTATAAGCCTTACTGCGCTCTACCGACACACCCTTTCCTGCACGTGTCAGGAAGTAAGAACTCATCTTAGGTTCTTCGCCAAACATCAGTACATCCAACGTGATGTCATATCGGCGGGCAATAGTCTGCAAAGCACTTACCGAGATATCCTGTTCCCCACTCTCCATTATTTTATACTCTTCTACTGACATTTGACAACTGTCAGCCAGTTCTTGTTCTGTCAGCTCCAACACTTCACGCAAACCACGCAAGCGAGCAGCTATCTGTTTGATGTGATTGTCCATATTATATATTTCTTATAAAAGCTTTTTCCGTCCTCAAGAACTTGCCTTCATCGCCCTGATGATGGCAGAGGTGAAACCGGCATGTTCCAGTTCATTGATACCCTTAATGGTGATTCCTCCGGGAGTTGTCACCTTGTCAATCTCTACTGCCGGATGGGTTTCATTGTTCAGCAGCAATGCGGCAGCCCCCTTCACACTTTGTGCAACCATGCGTTGGGCATCTGAGGGACGAAGTCCCAACTCCACTCCAGCCTGCATCGCTGCTTGAATGTATTTCAACACATAGGCTATCCCACACGAGGTCAATGCCGTGGCGGCTCCCATCTGTGCTTCAGTCACCTTCATGGCAAGTCCCATCTCGTCAAACAGGTCCAGCAACAACTGTTCCTGTTCGGCTGTAACCCCTTGTCCGGCTATCAGCGACATGCTCTCCAGCTGCGAGATGGCGGTATTGGGTATCACCCTGAACATAGGCAACACCACTCCGCGCGTATAGCCTGCCAGTTGGGCAAACGTCACACCGGCAGCTATCGACACCAGCACTTGGTCTTCTCTCCACGAGATACTTCCCAACACCTGTTCCATCAACCACGGTTTTACTGCCACAACCACCCAGTCGGCATTCTGTGCCGCCTCTTCATTGTCACTTGTCACCCTGACTGCAGGATGTTCCAGTTGCAAGGCATCCAACATCCGTTTCGACGGGTCGGCTACAATCAGGTCCTCTTCGTTCACAAGCGTTCCCTTAGCCAGTCCACGGGCTATCGCACCTCCCATATTGCCGGCTCCTATGATTGCTATTTTCATATTTTTGTATACCTTATTATTATCTTTAGATTCACAAAAATCAACTTACTTTCCATTTTTGAGTTGCAAAGATAATCAAATACCCATTTTCTTATTGCATTATTCCGAAAAAATGAGGCGAAAGCTATCATTTTTTTCTTTTTACCCCAAGTTTCATTACATTTTCTTTGTTTGAAAAAGAAAAAAACCTACTTTTGCAACCATATTAATCTATTTATACACTTTAAAAGCAATTAGAGATGAAAAAGTATTTAGCAGAAATGATTGGTACAATGGTGCTTGTACTAATGGGATGCGGCACAGCCGTAAGTTTAGGATGTACATCCAATGACCCCGCTTTGGCTTCTACCGTAGTAGGCACAGCCATGGCTTTTGGTCTGGCAGTAGTTGCCATGGCATACACCATCGGTGGAATCAGCGGTTGCCACATCAACCCCGCCATCACATTGGGTTGTTTGTTGAGCGGACGCATCAACGGTAAAGATGCCGGCATGTACATGGTGTTCCAGACTATTGGTGCCATCTTGGGTGCAGCCATCCTCTATCTTTGCACCTCTACCAGCGGTGACATCATTGCCGGAACAGGAGCCAACGCATGCCAGGATGGTGTTTCCATCATGGGTGGTCTGGTTGCCGAAATCGTCTTCACAGCCATCTTCGTATTGGTGGTGTTGGGAACTACCGATGCCAAGAAGGGTGCAGGTAACTTTGCCGGACTGGCTATCGGTCTTTCACTGATTCTCGTTCACTTGGTTTGCATCCGCTACACCGGCACATCTGTAAACCCCGCCCGTTCAATCGGTCCAGCTTTGTTCCAGGGTGGCGAGGCTTTGTCACAGTTGTGGATTTTCGTGGTAGGTCCCTTCATCGGTGCAGCTGTTGCAGCAGGCATCTGGAAGATGATCGGTTGCGATTGCGAATGCGGTTGCAAGAAGTAATCACCTGACACAACGTATTGATAAGTAACAAGTCGTTTTTTAGGCGCGAGTCTCGCGGGTGTTAATCCGTGAAACCCGCGCCTAAATTCTTTTTATTCACCTTGTCCAAGGAAACCTCTTCCGTTTTTCACGAAGGTATGGGACGCTGATTTCACTTATATTAATACGGAATCAGGAAAAACATGTTGTAAAACATACAAAAAGGGATGCGCTATCTCACAATTTATTTGTTATTTTGCAGCCAAATTTTGAATTTACAATTAATTAAGCAGAACAGATATGAGCAAATATCCTAAAATTGGAATCCGCCCCATCATCGACGCACGTCAAGGGGGAATCCGTGAAAGTCTGGAAGAGAAGACTATGAGTCTGGCAAATGCTGTTGCCGAATTGATTTCAACGAATGTAAAGTATGCCGATGGCACCCCTGTGCAGTGTATCATTGCCGACGGAACCATAGGCAGAGTGGCTGAGAGTGCCGCCTGTGCCGCCAAGTTTGAGCGCGAAGGCGTAGGCGCCACCATCTCTGTCACCTCATGCTGGTGCTACGGCTCTGAGACGATGGATATGCACCCCCACTGGCCCAAAGCCGTATGGGGATTCAACGGGACCGAGCGTCCCGGTGCTGTCTACTTGGCAGCCGTCTTGGCAGGACATGCCCAGAAGGGACTTCCCGCTTTCGGCATCTACGGACACGATGTACAAGACCTTACCGACAATACCATCCCCGACGATGTCGCTGAAAAGATTCTGCGCTGGGCAAGAGCCGCATCAGCAGTTGCCTGCATGCGCGGTGAGAGCTACCTCTCTGTGGGAAGCCAATGTATGGGTATAGCCGGCAGTATCGTCGACCAAAACTTCTTCCAAGAATACCTGGGCATGCGCAACGAGAGTGTCGATGAGACTGAAATCCTGCGCCGTATGGACGAAGGCATCTACGACCACGAGGAGTTTGCCAGAGCTATGGCGTGGACAGAAAAATACTGCAAGCCCAACGAGGGATGGGACAAGAACCGTCCGGAGAAGCAGAAAGACCGTGCCAGTAAAGATGCCGACTGGGAGTTTGTGGTGAAGATGACACTCATCATACGCGACCTGATGCAAGGCAACCCCAAGCTGCGCGAGATGGGATTCAAGGAAGAGGCTATCGGACACAATGCCATTGCTGCCGGATTCCAGGGACAACGTCAATGGACAGACTGGAAGCCTAACGGCGACTTTACCGAAGCGTTGCTCTGCAGCACCTTCGACTGGAATGGTATCCGCGAGGCTTACATCCTGGCAACCGAGAACGATGCCTGCAACGGAGTGGCCATGCTCTTCGGCAAGCTGCTTACCGGATGCGGACAGATGTTCAGCGATGTGCGCACCTACTGGAGTCCTGAAGCTGTCAAGCGAGTGACCGGCAAAGAACTGACCGGACGTGCTGCCGGTGGAATGATTCACCTCATCAACTCAGGTGCCACCACCCTCGATGCTACCGGTGAGAGCCTCAACGCTGCCGGTGAACCTTGCATGAAACCTTGCTGGCAGATGACCGACAAAGATGCCGAAGCCTGCCTGAAGGCTACCAACTGGATGCCTGCCGACCGCGACTATTTCCGCGGAGGAGGTTTCTCAAGCAACTTCCTCTCAAAAGGCGAGATGCCTGTCACCATGTGCCGCCTCAACCTGATAAAGGGATTGGGACCTGTCTTGCAGATAGCAGAAGGATGGACAGCAGACGTTGACCCCGAAATACATGAAGTGCTCAATATGCGTACCGACCCGACGTGGCCTACCACTTGGTTTGTTCCGCGCCTCGACCCCAACAAGGCACCGTTCAAGGATGTCTATTCAGTGATGAACAACTGGGGAGCCAACCACGGTGCCATCAGCTACGGACACATCGGAGCCGACCTCATCACCCTGGCTTCTATGCTGCGCATCCCCGTATGCATGCACAACGTACACTAAGAGAAAATCGTCAGTCAGGCATCATGGAACGCCTTTGGTATGGACAAAGAGGGTGCCGACTATCGTGCATGTGCCACTTACGGTCCGATATATAAATAAGAGAGTTTTCCACGAAGACGGCTTCAATAGCCCACGAAGACGGCTTCAATAGCCCATAAAAAAGAGAGGCACGCCCGCAGGCGCGCCTCTCTACTATAAATGGTAATCAGGGAGATATTATTCGGTATCTTTGCCAAACCACCAATTCTTGGTATTCGCTTCTTGCACATCATCACCAAAGCTGAATGTTGTTGGATTGCTATTGGCATATCCTTTCTCCACCTGGCACTCTACTACATATACTTCGGGTGCTACATATTGATTGT
>JAFUPU010000017.1 GCA_017472635.1 Bacteroidaceae bacterium | reverse complement strand
TTCCATCTTCTCCTTTTCTAAGGGAGAGTTAAGAATTACGCGTATGGCAAACAGGTCGTAGATGCCTTCAAAAGTAGTCTTTTGTTTCTTCATCTTTTGGTAGATGGAGTGTATAGACTTGGTACGCCCTTTGATGTGAAAGTTCAGTCCTGCTTCGCGCAATTTCTGCTCGATGGGCGTGATGAACGCTTTGATGTATCTGTCCCGTGTCTCTTTGGTAGCGTTGAGTTTCTCTTTAATGTGATAATAGATTTCCCGTTCGGTATATTTCAGCGAAAGGTCCTCCAATTCTGATTTTAACTTATATAATCCTAACTTGTGAGCGAGGGGGGCATAGAGGTATGCAGCTTCGTTTGACACCCTGATTCGTCCTTCTTCGTCAGCCGAGTCGCGTATCTGTCTCATCAGGTTTACGCGGTCGGCTATCATTATCAGGATTACCCGCATGTCTTCAGCGAATGACAACAACAGGTTCCGGAAGTTCTCGGTCTCTATCACCGGACTTTTTTCATAAAGCTCGTTGATGCGTATGAGCCCTCGAATGATGCCAGCCACATCTTCGCCGAATTGTTCTTCTATCTCTTGGGTGGTAAGTATGCCAATCTTTACGGGGTTGTGTAGCATGATGCCTAACACCGAGGCTCGTTTCATCCCTATCTCGTCAGCTATGATGCATGCCGTCTGCATGTCCTTGATGAGTGGGTTTAGCCCGAAGTTATCGCGTTGCAGCCGGTTGCTGTCGATGGCATGAGTCAGGTGCAACTTTAATCTGCCATAGTCGGTAGGTTGTAGGGTGTCGCCCGAAAGACGCAGCAATTTGCGGTAAAGACGTATCAATAGTTCTTTCTCTGTGGTGTTGAAAAAGATGTTTTCTTCCATAAGTTTACTTATTTTGAGGTCAAAGATACTTTTTTTTCTGCTTTTATGGTAACAGAAAGGAAAGTTTTTGTATTTTTGGACACGTTTTTACGAAATTTTGTCCATCGGTAAACCAAAACTTAAATATATTATTCACATGTTAACACAACAAGACAAAGAGCTTCTTGCCAAAAAGGGGATTTCAGAAGCTCAGATAGCCGAGCAATTGGCTTGTTTCGAGAAGGGATTCCCTTACCTTAAGTTAGAGGCTGCAGCTTCGTTAGAGCACGGGATTATTGCTCCTGATGGAGCAGAGCGCCAAACTTATATTTCCGCTTGGAATACTTATAAACAGTGTGGCAAAAAGGTGTTGAAGTTTGTACCCGCCTCAGGTGCAGCCAGCCGCATGTTCAAAAACCTGTTTGAGTTTGTCAGTGGTGAAAACACTGTGCCGACAACAGCTTTTGAGAAAACTTTTTTTGATAAAATACAGTCGTTTGCCTTTTATCCGGACCTCAATTCGGCTTGCCAAAAGATTTATCATGCCGATATTCCTACCATGCTGGCAAATGGACAATATAAAGAAGTAGTAGAAGCATTGCTTACTGATAAGGGGCTTAACTATGGTGCTTTGCCCAAAGGGTTACTCAAGTTTCATGCTTATCCCGAGGGTGCACGCACTCCGTTGGAAGAACATTTGGTTGAAGGAGCTTCTTATGCAGCCGGAAAAGATGGACAGGTAGATGTACATTTCACTGTATCAACGGAACATCGGGCTCTTTTTGAAAAGTTGGTGGCTGAAAAGGTCGCTTCTTATGCTTCTGCTTCGGGCTTGACCTATAATGTCACCTTCTCTGAGCAGAAACCCAGTACCGACACCATAGCTGCCGATATGGAGAATAAACCTTTCCGCGATGGTGGAAAGATTCTCTTCCGACCGGGTGGACATGGAGCGTTGATTGAAAACCTCAATGACTTGGATGCTGATATCATCTTCATCAAAAACATCGACAACGTTGTGCCTGATCGGTTGAAAGACGAAACCTACGAATATAAGAACTTGTTGGCAGGTGTGTTGGTAAGCTTGCAGGCACAGGCTTTCGAGTATCTCCGTATACTTGATAGCGGCGATTACACCCAACAACAGATTGAAGAGATTATACGCTTTGTGCAGCAGAAACTCTGTTGCCGTAAGGCTGACATCAAAAACCTTGAAGATGCCGAATTGGTCATCTACATGCGTAAGAAACTCAACCGTCCCATGCGCGTTTGCGGCATGGTGAAGAATGTGGGCGAACCGGGTGGAGGTCCCTTCCTTGCCTACAATCCCGATGGTACTGTTTCGTTGCAGATTCTTGAGAGTTCGCAGATTGACATGAACGACCCCGCCAAAAAACAGATGTTTGAGCAAGGAACGCATTTTAATCCGGTAGATTTGGTCTGTGCGGTGAAAAATTATAAAGGCGAGAAGTTCAATTTGCTCGACTATGTCGACAAGGCCACCGGTTTTATATCCAGCAAGTCGAAGGGTGGAAAAGAGTTGAAGGCACTCGAACTGCCCGGTTTGTGGAACGGTGCGATGAGCGATTGGAACACCGTCTTCGTTGAGGTGAGTCTTGGCACGTTCAATCCCGTCAAGACGGTCAACGACCTCTTGCGTGAGCAACATCAATGATTAGTAAATAAGATAATCAGGCGATTTTGCCTGATGTCGGTTGCTCAATATTAGTATAGGCATGGATTACGTTATGATTTGTTTGTGACATTCGCGTAATTCATGCCTAAATAATATTAGGTTAGCCATGATGTCAGTGCTTTCTTCTCCCGGAAGAGCTTAGTGGCGTGCTGAGTCTGTTTCTCTCCTTTGCCTGATAGCATAGAGATTAAAAAGAAAAACTGTTTCTTGCAATATCTCCTCCTGTTTTTCGTTATAGATTAAAAATAGAAAAGAGACACACTATAATGAAAAAATATGCTTTCTTTCTCAATCTTCCCATATTGTTGGTCATTGTAATGCTCACCCCCCTTTTCATCGCTTCTTGCGATGACGAAGAAGACTATACAACTTCTCCGCGGGTGACGTTGCAATTCTCTGCCGACACCATCCGGTTTGACACTGTATTTACCAGCATAGGTTCTTCCACGATGCTCTTCAAGGTATATAATCCCAGTGACGAATCGTTGCTTATTCCTTCGGTGGGACTTGCCGGAAAGGGGAGCACCGGATTCAGGGTCAATGTCGACGGCATGACCGGATATACCTTCAACAACGTAGAACTAAGAGCGGGTGATAGCCTTTTCGTCTTTGTCGAAGTGACGGTCGACCCGCATGGCCAGGACACTCCCTTCTTAGTGCAAGATTCACTCGTTTTTAATCTTGCGAGCGGGCTGCGTCAACAGGTGTTGTTTGAGGCTGTAGGGCAAGACATGATACCTCTGTACGGACCTCTGTTTTCACGTGATACCACCCTTACCGGACATCGTCCCTATGTCATCTATGATAGTCTGGTCGTAGCTGAAGGTGCTACGTTGAGGCTTACCGAGGGAACCCGTCTCTATTTCCACGATGGTGCCTTTTGTCGTGTGGCTGGAACTCTGCATGCCGAGGGTAGCCGCCAACGTCCTGTCGTTTTTAGAGGCGACCGCCTCGACCGTATGTTCTCATATCTTCCCTACGACCGCCTCGACAGCCAGTGGGAAGGTATTACCATACAGGCAACCAGTTTCGATAACTATCTCAACTATGTCGACATCCATAGTGGCAACTATGGCATTGTGTGTGACTCGTCAGACCTTTCACGCGATAAACTCACCATTGAAAATTCAGTTATCCACAATGTGGCTGGTGATGCTTTGCGTGGAACTAATTGCCGGATTTGGGTGGGTAATACCCAGTTGACCAATGCCGGTGGGCACACAGCCAACGTTTGTGGGGGCGATGTGCAGTTCTTCTTCTCTACGCTTGCCAATTTCTATCCGTGGGACCTGCGGGGAGCGGCACTCTGCATCAGTAATAGAGGAGTAGCACTCGAACGGGCTGATTTTCGTAGTTGCCTCATTACCGGATATTCATCAAACGAACTGATGGTTGTGCGCGACACAGTGGCTGCCATGCCTCTTAACTACCATTTCGACCATTGTCTGTTGAATATTCCCTCCGATAGCATTAGCAACGAGCGTTATGTCGAGGTCATTCCTGATTCGGTAGAGGCGGAAGTGAGTCGCATTGCTCATTTTCCGAAGATAGATACCGACATTTTCTATTACGACTTCTCGCTCGACTCCCTTTCAACAGCGCGTGGTCGGGGAAATATCGAAGATGCCCGTCTCTACTATCCCACCGACCGCAACGGACGGAGTCGCCTTATCGACGAAGCCCCTGATGCAGGTGCTTATGAGTATTGACAATCCGGTATCTATCCTGTCACCCTTTTGCGAAGAGATGCCTATTTCCCTCCTTTAAAAACCTTCTCCTCTTCGTTATAGGCAAATGTCACATTCTCTTCACCATTGATGAGGGGTACTGCTTTCAGCTTCCATTGTCTGGCGCTCTCTTCTGTCACCGGGTTTACAGCCTCCCAGTCTCTTGTGGTGGCATTCCAGCGGCAGATACCCGTCAGTCGCATTCTTCTTGCATCCAATGTGGCTGAAACGTGAATTTCCCGTTCCTCCTCTTTCATCAGAATGTCCACCTCTCCCATGCTTTCCACAACGTTGCATGTGTCCAAAAAGGGTTTGGTCCAGTTGTCCTCATAGCTGTCGGTTTCTACATACTCCATCATCCAGATGGGATATCGTTGCATGTTCTTCAGTGTCACTTTATCCATTGGGCGTGCCTTGCCAAACCTGTATACGATTTCCGGTTCCGGTTTCTTGAATAAAGAGAGTATCCCCTTTATGATATTTCTTGGCAGGTTGATGAGGAAATCCCAGCGGTGGGCACGTTCGTATTCTTCTATTTTTCTTAATTGTTCTTCGAGGAACCTTTTTGTCTCCTCTCGTTTCTCTATAAACTCTACCTCATGCTCTAAATAATATTCCATAGAGCAAACATCAGCTAAATATTGCACTTTGAGACCATGTTCTTTCATTTTTGCAAAAGTCGCATTTCCTATTATTAGTTCATAACGCTTATGTGAATTGTCTCCATACATAAATTCAGTTCGGGCAATAAAGTCGTCTTTTTCTTGGATAAAATCTTTATCTCTTATATAAAAACGGTCCAGAGTATAGACATGTGAATAGTGATTACAACAATTGTTCAACGAGGAACGAGTAATTCCTTTCTCGCATGAAGTCTTATAAATATTTTGCGATAGGAGTGTATAAAATCCTTTTGTCTTTGTCGGTGTAAACAATAAATTGGAATATCCATTTTGTTCGCAAAATTGTTTAAAACGATCGGATACGATATAAAAGCCATCATATGTATTTTGGAAATCTCTTCCTTTAATCCGAACTCGATAATTCGGATTTGGAATCATTTCTATTCGGGTTTTGCATATCGGGCATAATCCCGGATCTTCTTCATTACGTCCATACATACTATCAGCATCTGGTCCGCAGATAAGTTTTGCTACCGAGGTGTCCATATTCTCTGTTCCTCCTATCTTTAAATGAGATTGCAAAAATATCCATAATTCCCCATCTCTCCAACTGTTTTGTGGAGAAAAACAAGAGACCTGCTGTAAAACATGTTTTTACCTCCTCACCACCCTGTACCCGTTGCAGTACTTGGTGTGTACGCGCTGTCCGAGGGTGGGGAGCAGGCGGCTGAAGGCATAGGGGGTGATGCCGCGCAGGGCGGCACGGTTCTTCTGC
>JAFUPU010000016.1 GCA_017472635.1 Bacteroidaceae bacterium | reverse complement strand
ATCTGGTTGCGGTTCTGACGGACAAGGTTGCCGTATCGGTCGTTACGCTCAGGCCAATCCACGCGTGCCATTTCACGTCCGGTCATGCCGTCCCATACACTCAGATACTCTTCTCCGCTATCCACACGTCCCTTGTCGTTACGCTTGGCATCGGCAGGAGCCGTCTTCAGGGCCACTTCGGCCTTGCCGTCACCATTGAAGTCGTAGGCAATGAAGGGGGAATACCATACACCCGGCTCAATGCCTTGTCCCAAATCTTTTGACCACAGGAAAGTGCCGTCGCTCAAGTAGGCTTCAATCTGATAGGTGCGTCCGTCGAGGTTTCCTCCCATACCAGGGTCAACATTACTGTCCGGTGTACGGATGATGTAGTCATAGGTTCCGTCGCCATTCAGGTCGGCTACGGCCACTTTGCCCGCACGTGTCTTTTCATCCTTCAACTTGATAGAACGGTAATTGGTCAAAAGCGGTTTCTCCACGCTTAATTTCTCGGATGTACTGATGACCTTCCCTTTCTTGTCAAGTACCGTTACCCAATACTCCGCTTTTCCTTCGGCCGGTTGCAAGTCAGTGAAGTCACACACCTCCTTCAAAGGCTTCTTCGTCAACCGTTTCTGTTTGCCGTTGACAGAACGATAGAGGTGAAACGACGCCTCTGCCGGGTCATTTTCCAACAGACGCCATCCTATGTGGACGCCCTTCCCGTCGGTCGTAGGAGCTGCCACAAGTCCACGGTCGAGTTGCTCCTTCACCCGTTCTGTGGCAAAACCCTGCACCTGCGGCTTGGCCTCGTGTCGGGGCTCAAGTATTTCAAAATAATAGTTACGTTCGCGCGTGTCTTGCGCCTGCATTACCTGTGGTAAGGCCGCCAGTGCCATGACTGAAAGTAATAGCCAATTTTTTTTCATGAGTTCTGTATGTTTAAGTTGTTAATAAGTTCTGTATGATTTGATGCCACAAAAGTAAGAAAAATTTGGTAATAATACAGATTTGTTTACAAAAATGACAAGAATAAAACATGCACGCGCCTTTTTGTAATTTGTCAAAATTTGCTTCCGCAATGTCAGTTTAGTTGAATCTCCACCAATGTTCGCTTATCCATCCGTGGAAGTTCACTTATCCGTCTGTAAACCTTTACCTGTTTGTCTGTTCCCCTTTGGGGAACCTATTAAAGTATAGTGCTGCATTATGCAAAAGTATAGTGCAGCATTACACTTTTCTATAGTGCGGCACTGTACTTTCTCTCTTCTTCGTTTGGAGAGATGTTTCGTAATGCCCATCTCCGTGTCACCAATCGCGAAGAATTCATTGCGAAATGGGAGCGGGAAAATGTTACTATTGGGAAGTGACGACAAATTGTAGGGAGGAAAACAATCAAATAGATAAAGAAGAAGTGGAGCACGGCCGCGATGGCTATGCTCCACTTTGTTGTTTAATTGGACCCATCTGTCAGACAAGGGGGATTGTCACATATCATCCAAACTCATTCCCACATACTCGGCCTTGAAGCGCTTTTGTTTTTGTAGGATGGTTTGCGACTTCTCTTGCAATGTGTGGAGATTGATTCGCTTGGCATTCCGTTTGCATTCCCCGATGATGAGGATGTGGTCAACTTCATTTACGGCAATGAGGTCGATTTCATTCAAATTGT
>JAFUPU010000119.1 GCA_017472635.1 Bacteroidaceae bacterium | reverse complement strand
CCGCAAGCTGCCCTTGCCGACCCTGCCGCAGGTTCGGTGCTCTCGGTGAGCGAGGCGTTGACCAACCTCGTGTGGGCTCCCCTTGCCGAAGGTTTGGATAGTGTAAGCCTCTCAGCCAACTGGATGTGGCCTTGCCGCGCTCAGGAGGGCGAGGATGCACGCCTCTATACCGCCGTGAAGGCACTGAGCGACTTCTGCTGCTCACTCCAAATCAATGTGCCCACGGGTAAGGATTCACTCTCAATGACTCAGAAATACCCCGACGGAAGCAAGATTGTAAGCCCGGGTACAGTCATCGTCTCTGCCGGTGGCGAGGTGAGCGACATCCGCAAGATTGTCTCTCCCGTGATGAAGAACGAGCCTAAGAGCCGCTTCTACCATATCGACTTCTCGTTCGACACGCTGCAACTCGGCGGCTCGGCCTTTGCACAGAGCCTGAACAAGGTGGGTAGCGACGTGCCTACGGTGAAGAACCCCGAATACTTCCGCGATGCTTTCCTGGCTGTTCAACAATTGGTGAACGAAGGTCTCATCATGGCGGGTCACGATATCTCGGCCGGCGGTCTCTTGACCTGCCTCTTAGAGATGTGCTTTGCCAACATGGAGGGCGGTATCGAAGTGAGTCTCGACAAGTTGCAGGGTTGCGACATCGTGCAGGCCCTGTTTGCTGAGAATCCGGGCGTGGTTATCCAGGTATCTGACAAGGATGCTGCCCGCGTGAAGAAGATTCTCGACGATGCAGGCGTAGGTTACGTGAAGATTGGTGTGCCCACCGACGAGCGCCACATCATGGTGAGCAAGGACGGTTACGACTACCAGTTCGGTATCGACCACTTGCGCGACGTGTGGTATTCAACCTCATACTTGATGGATCGCAAGCAAAGCTTCAACGGCAAAGCCAAAGAGCGCTTCGAGAACTACAAGCAACAACCGCTTGACCTCGCCTTCGGTCCTGAATTTACAGGCAAACTGAAGCAGTGGGGACTCGGCCCCGACCGTCGTACTCCGTCGGGCATCAAGGCTGCCGTTATCCGCGAGAAGGGTACCAACTCTGAGCGCGAGATGGCTTACAGCTTCTGGCTGGCAGGCTTCGACGTGAAGGACGTGACCATGACCGACCTCATCAGCGGACGCGAGACACTGGAAGATGTGAACGTCATTGCCTTCTGCGGTGGATTCTCCAACTCTGACGTACTCGGCTCAGCCAAGGGATGGGCTGGAGCTTTCCTCTTCAATCCGAAGGCAAAAGCCGCCCTCGACAACTTCTATGCCCGCGAAGACACCCTCTCGCTGGGTGTGTGCAACGGTTGCCAGCTGATGATTGAGCTGGGACTCATCAATCCCGAGCACCCGGCAGACAAGAAGGCGAAGATGATGCACAACGACTCGCACAAGTTCGAGAGCAACTTCGTGTCGCTGACCATCCCTGCTAACCGCAGTGTGATGTTCGGTTCGCTGAGCGGATACAAAATCGGTACATGGGTGGCTCATGGTGAGGGCAAATTCCACTTGCCGCTCCCCGAAGATGAATATAACGTGGTGGCAAAGTTCAGCTACGACGGCTATCCGGCAAACCCCAACGGTTCTTCGTATAGCGTAGCCGCTGTAGCAAGCAAGGACGGACGCCACTTGGCTATCATGCCCCATCCTGAACGTACCATCTTCCCATGGCAATGCGGATACTACCCGCGTCCCAACGATGAAGTGACTCCTTGGATAGAAGCCTTCGTCAATGCACGTAAATGGGTAGAAGCGAACAAAAAAAACAGTTAAGTGTTTTATTATAAGTCTAAAGTTCAGCCCGTGTGTGCGGGCTGAACTCAGACTTTCACCGAAAAGAAATATGTATAGGCAAGGAGAACAATTCCTAAGCCTCCCCGAAAAAGCGACCTGACGACTACTTAAAATCAGAAAACCTCCATCCCCCCCGAAAAAAAATGCGCCGCATCCTGACAATCCTCTTAATCGGGATTTTATCCTTCTGCAATGCTCAGGCACAACTCTATCAGTACCTTTCGACAGCCGACGGACTAAGCGACCGACGGGTGTTAACCATTGAAAAAGACAAGACCGGCTTTTTATGGTTTCTCACTTATACAAGCATCGACCGGTACGATGGGAAAAACATTGTCCATTACAACGTAGATGAAGAGGGTGAATACACAACATTCTACACCGAAAACAACAAACTGACAACAGACAGCAAAGGAACCTTATGGTACATCTGTGAAAACGGACAGACCTTCAAATACCACCCGGCAAAAGACAAATTTCTGGAAATCAACGTTCCATCCTCATCAGAGGCTGAGAATACACAAATTACCTTAATCGAACTGACCACAGGCGATGAAATATGGTATGTAGGCAAAAACAGGGCGCGTATCTACAATATCCAATCGGATAGTTGGAAAGAGATAGAAATGGATTCTGCCCACAACCACCCCACCAGCATATATCAATGTGCAGATGGGACCTATTATATAGGTACAGAGCACGGAATCTGCCACATGAAATTGGAAGCAGGACATCTGACCCACATAAAAAATCTCATCCCCGACTCTATCATCCAAAACCCCGAAAAAATATTCTTTCACACCGACACTGAAAGAATTGTTGCCGCAAGCAAACAAAACGGATTAATCATATATGACCTGACATTAGACAAAACTGACCACCACTTTACACATATGAAAGAATTGATGGTCACCGACATCATCCCTTATGGAAAGGATAAAACGCTGATAGCCACACAAGGAGCCGGAGTGTGGGTATACAAGCACCAAGAGGAGAAAATGGAAATGCTCTTTTGGGAGCAGACTGATATCCCCAACGGAATGAATGGAAACTATGTGCGTTCAATGCATGTTGACGACAAAAAAAGAATATGGATGGCTGTTTATCCCAAAGGAATCACTATCTATAACGATAGATATCCGGCATACCTGTGGACAAAATCGTACATCGGGAACCAACAAACACTGAAGAATGATCAAGTAAACTACATCCTCGAAGATTCGGAGGGAGACATTTGGTATGCTACAAACAATGGAGTGAGCATGCAAAATCCCCAAAACGGAACATGGAGGCACTTCCTGTATGCCAAAGAAACCGCTCCCGAAATGTTGGACACCACACACGACAAAGAAAGGACTCCCAAATGGGGAAACACCTTCTTGTCGCTATGTGAAACAGAGCCTGGGGAAATAGCTGTCGGAGGATACATGACAGGAATCTACACCATAAACAAACAGAACGGGGAAACAGAACGGATAATAGGCGAAAAGCCCAAAGATACACTTAATCGCGCCACCGTCAAAAACAGCCATATCAGAGCCATCTACAAAGAAAACGACACCCTGCTCTGGAGTGGAGGTGACAACTACTTGGAATGTAAGAACACCCAAACCGGAGAGACAAAGACATACGACATCGAGACAGATATCACCTGCATCGAAGAGGGAGACTCAGCCACACTCTACATCGGAACAGGAAACGGATTGTTTACCCTGCACCGAAAAACCGAAGAAATCAAAAAGATAGACATTGGTATCGTCACTCCACACATCAACTGCCTCTACCAACATCCAAATGGAAGACTCTACATCGGAACGAATCGTACCGGATTGATTGTCAAGCAAGAAAACGGTTCTTTCAAGACGTACAACTGGAGAAACAGTGCGTTGCTATTTGACAATATATACGCCATCATCCCCGATGGAGAAGAGCACCTGATAATTTCAACCGGACCCTGCATCTCCCGCATGGACTTGAAAAAAGACAAATTCATCAACTGGACCTCCAATCAAGGGTTGATAAAAACCACGTTCAACCCCCGTGCCGGTATACGGACAAAGGATGGAGCATTCATCCTCGGCACAAGCGACGGTGCAATAAGGTGGGACAAGTCCATTCACCTGCCACGCGAAATTGATGGGCGGATTGTATTTACCGGAATCGACTTACAAGGAGAACAAATCGCCGAGATTAAAGATTTGTTGGGAAAAGAAATATGGACACTCGACTCACTGAAAGAATTACGCCTGTCACACCACCAAAACAACCTCGACCTGCAACTGGCAAGCATAAACTTTGACGCACCTCTCTATACCTATATAAGATGGACATTGGAGGGAAGAGACACCATCTGGAACCGAATCAACCAAGAGAACTGGATTCACCTATACAACCTCTCTCCCAACGTGTACAAGCTGAAGGCACGCCTTATTGCGCAGGAGGACAGACGAGTGTTGGACGAGCGCGAAATAAGGATTCACATATCTCCACCCATTTGGCTGGCACGCCAATCAAAAGCGGCTTACCTGCTGATAGGACTTTGCCTGTTGGGATTCATCTTGACCGAGTTACACGATACCCGAATCAAGCTTAGGAGACAGACCGAAAAAGAAAAACTGACCCACTTATGGACGGGAAAGATAAGGAAAATGTCGGCGCTAAACTCAACGCTGGTAGGAGAAATTGCGGGAAACAAGCACCTGACACCCCAAGAGCAAAACTACCTGAAAATGGCGGAACGAAACATGACCCTGCTCAGCCATATAGGGAAACAGATAACTGAACTCACCTCACCACCGCCCGAAGGGAATGCTGTATATGCTACCCATCACCTGCTGACCGACTTGACGGACGAATATCACGCCTGGCTTGAGCCCATCGCCACCCCACGAAACATTCATGTCACGTGCAGACACGAAGGAGAGAAAGACGATGAAGTATTGACAAACAAGAAACAGACCGACTTGATAGTATATTTGCTCGCATCCTGCCTGATTGACAACTTTGGAGAAGAAGGAGGCGAATTGCATCTTACTACCAAAAAGTCTGCACAAGCATGGTTCATACGCTTAAAAGGAGTACCCGAAAAGAGAAATTGGCATGAAAATGGCGAAACAACCCGCATGCAAATCAAAACCATCAGGAATCTGACAAAGGAACAAGGAGCTACCTTAGAAACACCTGAGATTGGCGACTATATCCTTACGTTCCCACAAGCAGGCATACACTTTTGGGAGACAAAAAACCACGAGAAAATGTGCGACCTGCCCGGACTGCCATTTCCCGAACTGGTTGAACCGAAAAGAAACGGAAAGCCCAAAGGATTCATCCTGCTGATTGAACATGAACCGGAGGTCAGAAACTACATTATAGACGGGCTTGCCGCAGAATGGGACATTGCCACCGCCTCCGACCTGCCTACCGCACTGACCATCATACACGACATACGTCCCGATGCTATACTCCTCGAAAGCCAATTGCCCAACAAACGCAGCCACGAGTTTGTAAAGATACTGAAAGCGAACTTCAGTACACGACTCTTGCCCATCGTGCTGATTGCTGCTACCGAAGACTGGAGAAACATTACCGACGGGTACGACCTGCAAGCCGATTATTACCTACATAACGTGCTCAACATCACTACGCTGAAGAAAACGCTCGACCAGGTCAAGAAGAAACAAGAAGAAGCCGAACAACTTCTGCATGCCGACCTCCAGCACAAGCGCACCGAGGTTAAAGAAAAAGAGATTGAGCAAGAAAACAGTTTCATCACTCAAGTCAAAGAGATTATCCTTGCCCACATGACCGAACCTGAGTTCTCGACAGAGATGCTTTGTAACCTGATGAAGATGAGCCACACCAACCTTTTCAGCAAGGTAAAGAACATCACCGGACAATCCATCTCGATATTGATTCGCGACTTGCGCATGAACAAAGCTGCCGAGATGCTTGTCGAGGGAAAGATTAACATCACTGAAATCAGCGATACGTTAGGATTCAACGATGCCAAATATTTCCGCGAGGTCTTCAAAAGACATTTTGGTGTCAGCCCCCGAGAATACATCAAACGGCACGAACAAGAAAATGACGAAGCCGGCGCACCGCCTTCCGATGACGAGTAAACCTCCTGCAAAAAAGAGGTTACGCCCCCGAAAGAGGTTGCCCAACCATTAAAGAAGAAAAATAATCCCAAACGAGAGAAGATGATATTCCTACAACTGTTCTATATATTTTTAAAAATAGGTCTTTTCACCATAGGAGGAGGCTATGCCATGATTCCGCTTATCGAAAGAGAAATCGTAAACAAACACCATTGGATAAGCCGCAACGAATTTACCGACCTGTTGGCGGTAGCCCAATCGGTACCCGGAGTCTTTGCCGTAAACATGGCTGTCTTCATCGGATATAAAAAGAAGAAATTGGCAGGCAGCGTAGTCACCGCACTCGGCACCATCCTTCCCTCGTTCCTCATCATCCTGCTCATCGCTTTATTCTTCAGGCAATTCAAAGATATCCCTTTGGTTGCCAGCATATTCAAGGGGATTCGTCCTGCTGTGGTCGCCCTGATAGCTGTTCCGGTCTTCAACGTGGCACGCAGTGCCCACATCAACCGTTACACCGTCTGGATTCCCGTCGTGTGTGCCCTGCTCATCTGGCTGCTTGGGGTCTCTCCCATATGGATAATCATCGCCTCAGGCACATTGGGCTACCTTTTCAGCGACAAACAGAAAAAGGGAAAGACGCCTAAGGGAAAAAGCGCAGATTGACGACAGGTGATTCGCCACAAACAATTCGCCATTGACTACAAACAACTCATATTTCACAATTGACAATAAACAAATTCACAAATCCTCAACATGTTATTTCTGCAACTGTTCTATACATTCTTCAAGATAGGTCTGTTTGGCTTCGGAGGGGGGTATGCCATGCTCTCAATGATTCAAGCCGAGGTGGTAAACCGGCACAAATGGGTTACAACGGCTGAATTTACCGACATCGTTGCCATCAGCCAGATGACTCCCGGTCCCATCGGCATCAATTCAGCCACTTATGTAGGCTATGCCTCCGTCGTCGGAGCCGGATATTCCGACACATGGGGTGTGTTAGGTTCTGTTCTTGCCACCTTTGCCGTCTCACTTCCATCGTTCATCCTCATGCTCTCCATCAGCCGCCTGTTGCTCAAGCACAAGAGCCACCCTGTCATCACCGGCATCTTCAAGGGGTTACGTCCGGCTGTTGTCGGACTGATTGCTTCGGCAGCCCTACTGCTGATGACGCCTGCCAACTTCGGTACGCCTTCCGGCTCGCCTTTCCAGTTCGCCACCAGCCTCTGCCTGTTTTTTGCCGCATTCATCGCCGTCAAGCAGTTTAAGGTCAGCCCCATACTGGTCATAGTGATTGCCGGAGCCATTGGAGGCATTTTTCTGTAGCATCCAAACAAAAAAGGTAAAAAAAAGAGCGTTCAGTCTCTGAAACTTTTTGCAACAGTCACCGCTGAATCCTTCTGAAAAAGGTGCAAAACCAATAAAACAAGGAGTAAAATCGATGAAAATATCGAAAGAATTCTTTTTTGCAACCAGCTTGCAAGAAAAAAGGCTGTATTTTGCAGGCAAATATAACAACAGAAGGAATGAAAAGATACAGCATCACTCCCCTCGTCCTGCTTGCATCCTTACTTTTTTTCCCGGGATGCAAACACCAACACGGCGAGGAAGGTCATCATCACGAAGATGAACTTCACCAACCGGCTGATGGAGAGAAAGACCACCAGCACCCTCACCACCACGACATAGTCATCAACCCCGAGCATGCCCGCCAGGCAGGCATCGTCTCTCAAGTCATCACCCCCTCTCCTTTCTATCAGATAGTGCCTGTCAGCGGACAAGTCACCGCTGCACAAGGCGAAGAGCAGACTTTAGTGGCTACGGTCTCGGGGGTAGTCCGTTTCAACCGGTCGCTTACCGAGGGTACCTCCATCGCTAAAGGTGCCCCCCTCTTTACCATCTCTGCCCACCAGATGGCAGAAGGCGACCCAGCCGAGCGGGCACGTATCAACTACGAGGCTGCCAAAAAAGAGTTTGAGCGGGTTGAAGGCTTGATTGCCGACAAGATTGTGTCTGGCAAAGAGTACAATCGCATCAAAGAGGCATACGAAACAGCGCGTCTCAACTACGAGGCATTGGTTGCCAACCAGGCTGATGCCGGGGGAGTGACCCTTACTGCCCCCATCAGCGGCTACATCAAGTCTACGCTGGTACACGAGGGGGACTTTGTCACTGCCGGACAGCCTCTTGCCGCCATCTCCCGGTGCAACCGGCTCTACCTGCGTGCCGACGTGCCGGAGCGACACTATGCTGCCATGAGCTCCATCCGTTCTGCCCACTTCAAGACCTCTTACAACGATTCGGTATACAGCACCACCGAGCTGCACGGACGCCTGTTGTCCTACGGACGCAGCAGTGGAGACAAGGGTTACTACATCCCCGTCACTTTTGAAATCGACAATGCCGCCGGACTCATCCCCGGTGCCTTTGCCGAAGTGTGGTTGCAAGCCGCCTCACGCCCCGATGTGCTGAGCGTACCCGTCCAAGCTCTCACCGAAGAGCAAGGGGTATGCTACCTCTACATCCGGCAAGACGAAGAGGGATACACCCGCCGCGAAGTCAAGACCGGAGGTTGCGACGGACGGAATATAGAGATTACCTCCGGTATACATCCCGGTGAAAGGGTGGTTGTCAGCGGAGCCTATCAGGTGCGTCTGGCATCCGTCAGCAAAGCCATTCCCGGTCATTCCCATGAACACTGATAAACCTACCGACACGATATGCTGAACAAAATCATCCGCTTTTCGCTACACAACCGCCTGCTTGTGCTGATAGCAAGCCTCCTGGTGATGATTGCAGGCATCTACACTGCCCGACAAACCGAAATCGACGTTTTCCCCGACCTCACGGCTCCTACCGTTGTAGTGATGACCGAAGCCGGCGGCATGGCTGCCGAGGAGGTGGAGCAACTGGTCACCTTCCCCATCGAGACTGCCGTCAACGGTGCCACCTACGTGCGCCGGGTACGGTCCTCTTCCACCAACGGATTCTCCATCGTGTGGGTTGAATTCGACTGGGGCACCGACATCTACCTTGCCCGCCAAATCGTTTCCGAAAAATTGTCGCTTGTCACCGAAGAGTTGCCCAAGGGGGTCAACCGTCCCACCCTGGGTCCCCAGTCGTCCATTCTGGGCGAACTGATGATTATCGGGCTCACTGCCGACTCCACCTCCATGCTCGACCTGCGCACCCTTGCCGACTGGACCATCCGCCCCCGCCTGCTCTCGATGGGAGGCGTGGCACAGGTGGCAGTGCTCGGAGGCGACATCAAAGAGTATCAGATACAGCTCGACCCCGCCCGCATGAAACACTACGGGGTCACCTTGGACGATGTGATGGACGCCACCCGCGACATGAACCTCAATGTCAACGGAGGAGTCATCTATCAATACAGCAACGAATACATTGTGCGCGGAGTAATGACCAGCAACCAGCTGGCAGCTCTCTCAAACGCCTTAGTGGGACGGACAGGCAGTGTACCCGTCACCCTCAGCGACATTGCCGAGGTTACCATCGGTGCCCAACAGCCCAAACTGGGAGTGGCATCCGTAGAGGGAAAGCCTGCCGTATTGCTCACCGTCACCAAGCAACCCCAGACAAGCACCATCCGGCTGACCCATCGCATCGACGAGACGTTGGAAGAGCTGAAACAGACGTTCCCAGCCGATGTGGTGGTCTCTACCGACATCTTCCGCCAGTCGCGTTTCATCGACAGTGCCATCGGCAACGTGAAAAGCTCGTTGTTCGAGGGTGCCATCTTCGTGGTCATCATCCTCTTTCTCTTCCTTGCCAACGTGCGCACCACACTCATTTCGTTGGTGTCGCTTCCCCTGTCATTGCTCTTCTCGGTGTTGGCGCTCCACTACATGGGGCTTACCATCAACACCATGAGTCTGGGCGGTATGGCAATCTCCATCGGTTCGTTGGTCGACGACGCCATTGTCGATGTTGAAAACGTGTGGAAACGGTTGCGTGCCAACCGCGCCTTGCCGGTCGAGAGCCGGCGTCCTGTTCGCGAAGTGGTTTTCGAAGCCAGCCGCGAGGTGCGCATGCCCATCCTCAACTCAACCCTCATCATCATCGTCAGTTTCTTGCCCCTCTTCTTCCTCTCCGGCATGGAGGGACGCATGCTCATCCCGTTGGGCATTGCCTTCATCGTTGCTCTGTGTGCATCGACCGTGGTGGCACTGACGCTCACGCCCGTCCTTTGCAGCTACCTGTTGGGTGGGAAAAGGGATGACGAGAAGCAAGCCAAAGAGGGATTCATAGCCCGGTGGCTGAAAGCGCGCTACGAGCGTATGCTCACGCTTGCCATCCGCCACAAGCGTACGGTGTTGGGATGCACCGTGGCGCTCTTCACCGCCAGTCTCATCTGTTTCTTCACGCTCGGACACAGCTTCCTCCCCTCGTTCAACGAAGGGTCGTTTACCATCAACGTCAGTTCGCTTCCGGGCATATCGCTTGAAGAGAGCGACCGCATAGGCAGACGTGCCGAAGAGTTGCTGCTCACCATCCCCGAGATTGAGACCGTAGCCCGCAAGACCGGTCGTGCCGAACTCGACGAACATGCCTTGGGCGTAAACATGTCGGAACTGGAGGCACCTTACACCCTTGCCGACCGCTCGCGCGAGGAGGTGGTAGAAGAGGTACGCGCCAAGTTGGGCACACTCATCGGTGCCAACATCGAAATCGGGCAGCCCATCAGCCACCGCATCGATGCCATGCTCAGCGGGACCAAGGCTGGCATTGCCATCAAACTGTTCGGCACCGACTTGAACCGCATGTACGAGTTGGGCAACGAGATAAAGGAACTGGCACAGGGAGTCGAAGGGGTGGCTGACCTGAACGTCGAACAACAAATCGAGCGCCCCGAGCTGCACATCGTCCCCCGACGCGAAATGCTGGCACGCTTTGGCATCTCGCTGCCGGCATTCGCTGAGTTTGTGTCGGTGAACATGGCAGGACAGGTCGTCTCACAGGTCTACGAAGAAGACAAAGTATTCAACCTGGTTGTACGCACCCAAAACGACAGCCGCAGCGTCAAAGAGCGCATAGAAGAACTGATGATAGACAGCCCCGAAGGCAAGGTTCCTCTTTCGCAAGTGGCAGAGGTGCGCTCATCAATGGGTCCCAACACCATCAGCCGCGAGAATGTGAAGCGCAAGATTGTCATCTCAGCCAATGCACACGGACGCGACCTGCGCGGCATTGTGAACGACATCCGGGAACTGGTGGACCGCCACATCGAGTTACCCGAGGGGTATCACATCGAATATGGCGGACAGTTTGAGAGCGAACAGGCGGCATCGTCCATCTTGCTGCTCACCTCCCTGCTCTCGGTCACCATCATCTTTTTGTTGCTCTATATGGAGTTCAAGAATGCACGCGAGAGTGGAATCATCTTGCTCAACCTGCCGTTGGCGCTCATCGGAGGTGTGTTTGCCCTGCTGTTTACCAGCGGCGAGGTAAGCATCCCCGCCATCATCGGGTTCATCTCGCTCTTCGGCATTGCCACCCGCAACGGCATGTTGCTCATCTCACACTACAACCAGCTGCGTAGCGAGGGCATGCCGCTGTATGAAAGCGTCATACATGGCTCGGTAGACCGTCTGAACCCGATTCTCATGACGGCACTCTCGTCGGCACTCGCCATGATTCCGCTTGCGGTGGGCGGAGACCTGCCGGGTAACGAGATACAAAGTCCCATGGCAAAAGTTATCTTGGGCGGACTTTTAACGTCGACGTTGTTGAACGGTTTCATCATCCCGATTGTTTATCTGAT
>JAFUPU010000118.1 GCA_017472635.1 Bacteroidaceae bacterium | reverse complement strand
TCCGCCGCTCTGCTTCTGGGTCTCCTGGACCAGCTGGTAGCCGTACATATCCTCTTTCCGCAAAAGCCCAAGGATCACCAAAGACAAGACACCCCGGCGGAAGGTGCTCTGACCGTTATCCGGCGCCATAACATCACTCCTATTACAATAAATTTGGACAGGAAAGCCGGGCAGCCAGTCCGGCTTTCCTTCCGTTTTGTGCCTAAGCTACAATAAGAGGAGCAACTGGCTGACCTACCACTCCTTGGGCGTTTGAGTCCGCAGGAAAGACTGTTAGCCATCCTCTTGTTGTAGCGTTCGATTTGAGCAGGTTGAGCCTACCCGAAGCATCGGAGAGTTCGTGTCACAAAATAGTTTGAATCGGCAACAAAAGAAAGATGGATCCTGGTTGCGTATCATTTGAATTGGAGGTATGTGAATGAACTCTGTTGGCATCGATGTTTCCAAAGGTAAGAGCATGATTGCCGTCATGCGCCCCTTTGGAGAAATTGTGGTTACCCCTTATGAGGTGCGTCACACCGACAGCGAACTGGGCGAGCTGGCAAAGCTGCTTAGAAGTCTGGTAGGTGAAACGCGAATTGTTATGGAGTCCACAGGCAATTATCATACACCCATTGCCCGGGCACTCTATGACGCTGGTTTTCATGTTTCTGTGGTCAATGCTATGTTAATACATGACTACAAAAACAACAGTTTAAGAAAGGTCAAGACAGATAAAAAAGATGCAATCAAGATAGCAAATTATGGTCTTGACCAATGGCTTGAACTTCCGAGGTATGCCCCGGAAGAGGACACCCGGCTTATGCTGAAGAATTGCTACCGGCAATACCAGCAGTATTCCAAAGTGCAGACCATGCTCAAAAACAATCTCATTTCCTTGCTTGATACTGCCTTTCCTAATGCAAACCGCCTGTTTTCGAGCCCTCCACGAGCTGACGGTAGCGAAAAGTGGGTGGACTTTATAGCCACCTTCTGGCATTGTGAATGTGTCAGCAGCCTTTCTGAAAAGGCTTTTGTTACGAAGTACCAGAAGTGGTGCAAAAAACACGGTTACAACTTTAGCCAGGATAAGGCTGTTGATATCTATACAGAAGCCTGTGGGCATTTCTCTGTTATGCCTAAAACCGATACCGCAAAGCTCCTGGTCGAGCAAGCCGTATCACAATTTCAAGCTACTTCCTATGCTTTAGCTGCTCTCAAAAAAGAGATGCAGGAATTGGCTTCCTCCTTACCGGAATACCCAGTGGTAATGAAGATGTTTGGCGTTGGCCCAACGCTCGGCCCTCAGCTTATGGCTGAGATCGGTGATATCCGCCGCTTTCACTCTAAGAAGGCTCTGGTGGCCTTTGCTGGGCTGGATTCTCCACCGAATGACTCCGGTCAGGTAACAAACAACCATAAACGAATGACCAAACGTGGATCTCCTGCGCTGCGCAGAACCCTATTCCTGGTGATGGGCGTCATCCTCCAAAACTCTCCTGTTGATGAACCGGTGTACCAGTTCATGGACAAGAAACGGGCTGAGGGAAAGCCATACCGGGTTTACATGATGGCCTCTGCGAATAAGTTCCTCCGCATCTACTATGCTTCTGTAAAAGCCCATCTGGACGTTTTAGAAAAAGCTTAAACTCACTCAATCTGCGTGGATCGCCGCCGTTTCAAAAAAGAGATGCTAAGCGGCTTTGCTCAGTGCGGCCATTTTTCCTACAATAAAAATTTCGTATTTTCGCAAATTAACTCTTGACTTTTGTTAGCAGGTCTTTCCTTTCTGATTATTTTATATCATAATTATTTTTTAATTTCAATACCTTTGTGTCAAAAGTATTGTTGACAAAATACATCTCATGTGTTATTTTTTAAATTGTCCACAAGAAGAAAAACAACATACTATCAAAACAGG
>JAFUPU010000117.1 GCA_017472635.1 Bacteroidaceae bacterium | reverse complement strand
TCACCTCTTTACCATCACGCAACACGACAACCTCTGAGGCATCGGCTATATAACGGAACATATCAGCATCCATGCGTTCAAAAGCATGTTCATTGGTACGCAACAACACATCGCCATCTCTGAATCCCATTTCTTTTGCCACCTGGCTGAACTTCATACCATTTTTCAGGTCGGGCACTGAAATGTAGCTGTCTCCCCAAGTGTACATAATCATCGAATAGATGAAAAGTGCCAACAAGAAATTCATCAACACACCACCTGTCATCACCAACAGACGTTGCCATGCCGGTTTGGCCCTAAACTCCCAGGGTTCTACCGGATGATTCAAATCTTCGGCATTTTGAGTCTCATCCACCATACCGGCAATCTGTACGTAGCCGCCAAAGGGCAACCAACCGATACCATATTCAGTATCGCTATTCTTAGGTTTGAACTTGAACAACGAAAACCAGGGGTCGAAGAAAAGATAAAACTTGGTCACCCGAATCTTAAACAAACGGGCAAAAAAGAAATGACCTCCCTCGTGTACAATCACCAACAAAGAGAGTGCCATCATCAACTGTAAAGTACGAATCAAAAAAGTTTCCACTACAATCTATTATATTTCAAAATTAAACATTCTCATTTCTCTAACAGCTCTTCGGCAATCCGTCGGGCTTCTGCATCTGTCTCCACATAGTCGTCATACGTAGGCCGGCTGACGAATTGTGCACGTTGCATCGTTTTTTCTATCACTTCACTCATTCCCAAAAAGCTGATACGGTCGTTCAAAAAAGCAGCATTCACAACCTCATTGGCGGCATTGACAATACATGCCATATTGCCTCCTTGGTGCAACGCTTCGTATGCCAATGCCAAGTTACGGAAACGCCGAGTGTCGGGTTGCTCAAAAGTCAGACTGGCACATCGGGTGAAATCCAACCGGTCAAACGAAGCCTTCAACCGGTGAGGGTATGAAAAAGCATACTGTATGGGCAGACGCATGTCGGGCACACCCAGCTGCGCTTTCACGGCTCCGTCCTCAAATTGCACCATAGAGTGCACTACCGACTGTGGGTGAATGACAACCTCTATCTGCTCTGGCTTTACGCCAAACAACCACTTTGCCTCAATCACCTCAAATCCTTTGTTCATCATCGAAGCTGAGTCTATGGTTATTTTTGCTCCCATCTCCCAGTTAGGGTGCTTCAACGCTTCGGTCTTGGTCACATGGGCAAGCTGCTCCATCGTACAATTCCGGAAAGGTCCGCCTGATGCAGTCAATATTATCTTTTCGATACCATTTCCCTGCTCTCCGGACAAACATTGGAAAATGGCTGAATGTTCAGAGTCAACAGGCAGAATTGGCACCCTATAACGGTTTGCCAACTCGTTTATCAGTTCTCCGGCAACCACCAGTGTCTCTTTGTTTGCCAACGCAATGGGCTTTCCTGCCTTTATCGCATTCATGGTCGGACGCAACCCTGCATATCCCACCATCGAAGCCAACACCATATCCACTGCATCCGACTCGACTACCTCACAAAGGGCATCAGCACCGGCATATACCTTGATAGGCAAATCCGCCAAGGCATCACGCAATTCAGCATACTTGTCGGCATTGGCAATCACCACTGAGTCGGGCATAAAATGCCGTGCCTGCTTCACCAACAGATCCACCTGGTTGTTGGCGGTCAGCACGTGAGCCTCGTATTTGTCGGGATGCTCTTCTATGACCTGTAAAGCCTGCGTACCGATTGACCCCGTAGAGCCTAATATAGCGATTCTCCTTTTCTTCATATTACACACACTACTTAAAATACAATATATGTCTCAGGATTTTGCGCCTGTCCCTTGTGCCACAATTCAAAATGCAGGTGCGGTCCCGACTTTTCCTTACCTCCAACCAGTGCTATCACCTCACCGGCTTTGACCGTCTCTCCCTCCATCTTCAGCAATGTCTCACAATTCTTATAGATAGACACCCAATCTTTCTTATGTTGTACCGCCACCACATACCCCATCTGCGGAGTAAAGGTTGTCCATATTACCGCCCCATCCAGCGTAGCCAACACACTCTCGTTGGGATTGGCAGCAATGTCCACCCCGTAGTGTGCCTCCTGCTTGTCAAAGCGTTTGGAGATCATGCCACGCACCGGTCTGAAAAACACCATCCCATCAGCATTGACATGTTGCTGTGCATAGTTGGTCAGGTTGTAACGTTCATCTTTCTCATACTGGTCGGCAAATTCCCGCTCGCGTACCGTAGCCGTCATCAGTTCATCCACCTTCATCTCGGTCAACGAGTCAACCTTCAACACCGAGTCGGTAGTCATTTTACCAGCCAACACATCCTGCACATTCTGTATATAACGATTTTGCCGCTCAACAGCCCGTTCCAACGAGTCAGTCAGCAAGCTGTTCTCAACAATCTGTGCCCGCAACTCGTTACTCATGTAACCGGGCAGATAGTTACGCAAAGGGGTATATATCATCAGCAAAGCCGTAAGCAGAATCAGCACCCCTATAAACGACAAAAGCACTGACAATCCGTTCAGCTTCGATACTGACAATGAAAGCACCTCTTCCAGTGTATTTTCATTGACCACCGTAAGCCGATATTTGAACTTTATGGTTTTCCACCACGACTTCTTTTTGCGTTTATTTGCCATAAGAGCGAGTTATATCTTGCAAAATTACACATTTAAGCGAAACCAACGTCTCTTTATTCATTCTATTTAACTAAAAGAGGGTACAATCATCCGTTTCAGGATAGACTACACTGCCTGAACGATTCGGAATCCGAACGATTTCTGCACGTTTTTTTTGATACAATAATGGCAGATATGCATTGAAGAACAAGAAAAATACATGTTATCATCTTTCAGCATCCTCCCCTATCGTATAACATATTCATTCTCTCCCCTCGTTTCACCCCTATTGTATTGTAATTCAATCTACTATAGGTGAAAGGAGGTAGTTCCACTACACTTTCACCGATGAATTTAGCTGTATACAATCTGTATCAATATTATAAGATTCAACTCCTCTGTTAAATTCCTGTCGGTAAGCGTCTTCGGGATTACGTATAGTTTTGCATTTTCCAAATCCGTACCTTTGCCCCGAATTTAAAACATCAAAGATTGGCAACCGAACACACCGCTGAGCAAATACAGGGAGCTGTTGCCGGCCAGGTTTGAGATATTATGAAAATCGGCTCATGGCCATATTGCCATGAGCCGATTTTCATAATTAGACGTAATCCCGGAGACGCGTACTACAAGTTGGAAGAAGAGAAAGGAGCGTGAAAGCTACTCCTTTCACCTGTAACCATCTATTGTACAAATCGATATGGGTGAAATGAAACGAACGGAAGAAGATGTATGAATACAAGAATAGGAAGAGGTATAAAGACTATCATTTCTGTAGCATCGGATACCCGCCTGTCAAGGCGGATATGTTATCACTAGTGGTTGACATATCCGAGGGGACGCAGGCTCTTGACGGTGGATGGATTTTATACGTGTATGCCTCCTTGTTTTTTCTCGAAATCTCCTGGATATATCCTTCCCGGTTGCAGGACTCAGCCGGTCCGGTCCTGCAACCGGCGTGGCTGGGTCCTGCAACAAAGCCGAACGGGTCCTGCCACTTTTTCCGAGACCAATACCTTTTTTAACCTTTTCTCCGCCCTCTGTCGGCTCTCAATGAAAAGGCGGCGAACACCTGTTGACGGCATCAGGCATCAATTCCTTTCGTATTAACATAAATTAACTTTCGGGGGGGGGTAAATTTAATCCTTATTAGTATATTTGCCGCGACAATACTGACAAGATAACCTAACTATTAATAAATAAAAGCATTATGAAGACAAACAATTTGATGGAAAGAGAGAACACAATCATGAGTGACGGCACCTATGCAGCTCCGCAAGTGGAAGTGATTGAAGTGGCCGTGGAGAAAGGCTATGCCGGCAGTGCGGATATGCTGAGCGACTTTGAAGACGGCGGCGAAGTGTAACCCCCTAACACCTTAAGACACAAGATGAAGAAGTTACTTATTTGTGCAAGCGTCGCCGCAATGATGGCTGCTTGCAGTAGCGATGACGAACAACTCGTGGTGAACCCGCCCGTAACGGAACAGGGACGCACCGTGACCGTGACGGCCACCCTGCCCACTGCCACCCGACTGGCTTTGACCGAAGACACCGGGAGCAACACCATCAAGGTGGAGTGGACAGATGAAGAGGAGTATAAAGAGACCTTTGCCGTGATGACCACCGCAGAGGCCCTGCCCGCCATCTTCACCCAGACCGAGGGAAACCAGTTCACGGGCACACTGCCGGAAAGCGGACCCTACTACGCCTACTTTCCGACGTACAACAGCTACTATATCTCTGCGGAGGAGAGTATCTCTGCCACATCGGTGCTTTACAGTCTGATGTCGCAGTCGGGCTGGTTGGACGACACGTACACCCTGATGTATGCTCAGAGCGAGGACGGGCAGACCTTCTCGTTCCAGCACCTCACTGCCATTGTGAAGTTTACCCTGAGTGGCTTGGAGTCGGGAAGCGTGGTGACCTACGTCAATGTATCCTCCACGGTGAGCCTGCCCTTTGCCGGCACAGTAGATTTGACCAACGGCACCCTGACCGCCGAAAGTGGGGAACAGGTCTTGTTTATGGGGCTTTCTGGTTGCACCGCTGACGAGGACGGCACCTGCTCCTTCTACGCCTACCTGCCCCCCGTGGCGAAGGACAATGTGCTGACCATGACGCTCACCACTGACTCCGACGACAGCTATGCCACCACCGTCCAGTTCTCCAAAGACATCGAGGCCGGAAAGTATTACCGCGCAGCGCGGACGGTGACGAAGCACATCGAGGAGCACCCCGCCGTTGACCTCGGCCTGTCAGTGAAGTGGGCCAGCTACAACGTCGGTGCCACCGCCCCCGAAGAGTACGGCGACTACTATGCCTGGGGAGGGACGGAGACCAAAGATCAGTACGTGATTCCCGACTACACCGGGACTGAGCCCCTTGAAGGCGAAAACGATGTGGCCACCGTGAAGTGGGGCGACGCATGGCGTATGCCCACCATGCAAGAGTGGGAGGAACTGCGCACAGGCTGCACGTGGACGTGGACCACCCTCAACGGTGTGAATGGCTATCAGGTGACTGCCACCAACGGCAACAGCATCTTCCTCCCCGCTGCGGGCTATTGCAGCAGCTTGCTCGGGGGGGTCGGAAGTCTGGGGGATTACTGGAGTGCCACGCCATACGTGGAGGAGGCGGAATGCGCGTACAGACTCTTCTTCGATGCTGATGATTACTTCATTAACTCTGAATTGGGCGTCAACGGATTTAGCATCCGCCCCGTATGCAAGTGATGAACCCGTCCCTCCGCATTTGCAATGCGGAAGGACGGAGGGGGATACGGAGGGGAGACCTACATGCAAGCTCCAAGAATCTTACGGGTGAGTTCCGAAAATCCCACAAGAGGGATTTTGGAATCCTGCACGCAAGTTTGGGGAATCCCCGTCCCTCCGCATTTGAAGTTGGCCGTTTTTTGAGTATCAGGGTCTGTGACCCGCAATAATTACAGGGATTTCAAATCCCTACCTCAACTCCCTCGGATAACATATCCGAGGGGACGAAGGAATCTGTTTCATTTCAAAAACCAACTTAATAGACTCTATTTCTATGTGTTTCAAAGAGCAATTATGAGCTGTAGTATCTTATAATATAAAAAAATCAATTATTTTATTTAGAAATGAATATTTTTCTTTATTTTTGCAGCATCAATTTTTAAAATAGTATTTGTAACGGTTTCTATTCCAGTGAGATTTTCACATTATCGGATCGAGTCTATAATAAAGTTCGATATAATGCCATAAAAAGAGAATATTGGTAATGAGATTTACTATATTTACATACGCCATCTGTTGCTTTTTGTTTGGTTGCATAAATCATACATTTAACTCTACAAATGAAAAAAGAGAGCATTTATCTTTATCGGAAGATTCTCTCTTTTTTCCTTTGCGTAGTGGATATCGCAGTATTATCGTAGAAGGAGACCAATGGCGGATTAGTGAAATAAGATTCAGCGATTCTGTTTGTATGCTTACAAATAGCGAGAAAAGGAGTCAAAATGGAGATTGTGTTTTCTATAGGAATTGTGATTGGATTACCATCAAAAAAGGAAAGGACTATTTGGATATTTTTGTAGATGGAAACAATCATCATTCTCAAGATTTTAAAATCAAAATAGAAAATACAGACACTTGCATTGTGTTGAAAGCAGGATTGAATTCCACCTATCTTTCTGGTTATAATTCTACAGATTTTATAGGACTACCTCAAAGGAGTGTCGTATTTGACTATTATGGGGGAGATAAAGAAATTGAAACCCAATGTGATTTGCTTTGGCTACAAAAAGTCGTTATTGACAACTGCATATACCCCATACCTGCACAAGAGTGGCAAAACAACGTTTTGAATAAGAAATTTGCTTGGTTAACTATCAACCACAAAGGCAAGATATGGAAACTTACAGCTGACAGAAATAAAGGAAATAGAGCTCGTTTTTTTGAAATCACTCTTTGTAATGGAGAACAGTCTGATAAAATTGTTGGTGTCCAGAATCCATTCGACGGAATGGATATAACAACGTTTTCTCCGTCTCAGATCATATTTCCTCTGACAGGTGGGAAAAAAGTTGTAGATATTCCTTTCCAAGAATGGCATTTAGACAAAGATATATCAACATTACCGTATTGGCTTAAAATAAACGACGATGTATTAGGAAAATGTATTTTGACAACATCTCCCAACTATGATTGTCAACTACGCAAATTCATATTGCGTTTCAAAAAAGGCAAATGCTACCAGTATTTGGAAATAATACAGTCTAATGAATATCCATATTGCGGGTCAGCGGATTTTTCCGGTTGGCGAAGACTCGCCAATCAAGAATAAAGGGTTGCCAGTCTGAACATAAAAAATCTGATGTCTCCCACACCTCTGAATTGTGTTCTGAAAGCTTTGATTTTGGCGTTAAAAGACTCGGCAGATGCATTTGTCAATCGGCTTTCAAAGTAGTTGATGATAGTTTGGTTGTGGTTTTCAAATGTATCAATAACCTTACTGAAGTTTTCATCTCCAAACTCTTCAACCCTGTTGTACCATTTGGCGAGATTGAGTCTGGCTTCTGCCGGCTTTGATTTCTTGTTGAAGATGTCTACCAACTCAAGATAGATGTCATATGCCTGTTCCAGTCTTGGAAACATTCGAAACAGGATGGCAGCTCTTTCCTGCTGTTGGGAATTCCATTTTGACTTGTGCATGAGAATGAGATGGCGGCTACGGGCCATTATCTGGGGCATTGTCTCTCCATTTCCCATCCTTTGGGGCGCCCATTCACCGATGATGTCCCTCTCGGCCTTTGAACGGGCCGCCTTTCTTTTTGCACGATGCTCCTTGATGGCTTTGTTCTCGGCGTCAAGCACTTCCCATCGGAAACGTACCCGCATATGGTCGATGGCATCCGACACGAGTTTCTGCACATGGAAACGGTCATTGATGAGTGTGGCTTTAGGAAAGGCCGTCTTTACGGTCAGCATCATGGCAGAGGAGAGGTCGGTTGTTACGGTCTTTACCAGACAGCGCAACTCATATGGGACTTTCTTCAGAATCTTTGATACCGTATCCGAAGCGACACCACGTATCATGGCGGCAAGGGCACCTTTGCCGCCATGGGCAGCCTTGTCGGTCAGAATCGTATATACTTCCCCATTTGACAGACAAGTCTCGTCAAGGCTCATGTCTTCGCCGAAGTTCTCGGGAAAAAGCATGTATTCCTCTGCGTGTTCCAACTGCTCCCAATTACGGTAGTCACTGATCTTTTCCTTGTATTGTTTGCGCAATGTCTGTCCCTTCAGACCATTACGACAGGCAAGCGTCGAGATGCTTATCGGGGTACTCTCAATCTCCTTCTTTTAAAAAAGCGACGAACTCGGAGTTCAAACGCGTCTCGTCATATTCGGACAATTCCCATTCATAGCTGAAAATCTCACCGCTGTCCTTGTCAAGCCATTTACGCTTCCGCACATGAAGGTAAGTGGCACGACCACGGATAGGAAAATCCCGGATGGTACGGTACTCGCCAAAACCATGGGATATGATGGAGGCATTCTTCTTGTCCTCACGCATCTGAACCTTCTTCTCGTCAAGCCAAATGTCAAAACGGGTCTCGGTCTTCTCAAAACTGACTACGTCAAAATTGTCTATAAGCACATCCGGAAGGATGGCACGTAATAACTGATCTGATTTCATGGGGACAAAGATAACCCTTTATTCTTGATTGGCGAGTCTTCACCAACCGGAAAAATCAGCTGACCC
>JAFUPU010000116.1 GCA_017472635.1 Bacteroidaceae bacterium | reverse complement strand
TAGGAATAGGGGAATTCTTAAAAAATCTAATAAGGCTTTTTACGCATCGCAAAGAGCCTTGTTGCACTTCGTAAAGAGCCTCTTTGCGAATAATAACTCGGCGGTTTCCTCATCACAAACCGCCGTTTTCTTCATCGAAAACCGCCGTTTTCCTACTCGTAACTCAGCGGTTTCTTTTTTCTACCCATTTTTCTCATCACCATCATCATCATTTTTGTATCACGCAAACGACGCGCTTACGTCGTGTTTACGACAGGATAGTGGTACACTTACAACTTTATTGAACCATAAATATTCATTTTATCATCAAAGCACTTTCTCAATTGGACTCATGGTCCCATTGAAAATAGACGCTTTTATATTAAATTATGTATTGATATAGTATTATATTGATATTTATTTGTAATTTTGCGAAGAAATAGCAATATATCACTATATGACAACTGAAAATTACACCACAAACCAGGACTTTATCATACTCCTAAGCCAACGGCTGAAAGAGTATCGGCTTGCTGCACGCATCAGTCAGAAGGAGATGGCGGAGAAGTCAGGGGTGAGTCTCACTACCATCAGTCACTTGGAGCAGGGAGTGAATCAGAACATCACACTCAACAATTTCATTTCACTGTTGCGTGCTATCGGCATGGAGCATCGTCTGAATGATTTGTTGCCCGAACTGCCCATGCCGCCCATGGCATTGAAGCAGATAAACAAGTATATACCCAAAAGAGTAAGGAGAAACGACCATGATACAAAATCTTGATGTCTATCTGTGGAACCGAAAAGTTGGTTCACTGGTCACCTACAAGGAACGGTATTCGGAGAAGATATGCTTCTAATTTGACCGCAGTTTCCTTGCCAGTGGCTATGATATAGCTCCATTGCGTGCATCCGTGAACAGCGTTTCCGTCAAGAACGGTCTGCCTGTTTATGCCGAAGCGGAAAAACTCTTCGGTGGCTTGCCCTCGTTTATTGCGGACTCTTTGCCCGACCATTGGGGAAACAAGGTGTTCAACGAGTGGGCTAAGGCACATAATATCAGTACAAGGAACCTCTCGGCTCTTGACCGTTTGGCATACATTGGCAGAAGAGGTATGGGGGCTTTGGAGTTTCTGCCCCCTGCAGCCGAAGAGATGGAGCAGCCGTTCAAGGTGGAGATAACCGAACTGTACAAGCTTGCACAGTCTGCATTGAATGAAGCAAAGAGCTTCAAGGCTGAGGCGCATCCCGACTTGTTGATTGAAAGTCTGTTTAAGGTTGGTACTTCTGCCGGTGGACGGAGACCAAAAGCTATCATCAACCTGAACAAGGAAACAAACGAGTGTTACTCCGGACAGGTGGCAACCCCGATGGCCGGGTTTGTCCCAATGATTATCAAGTTCGACGAGCAATTGGATGTACCCACCACACGCATTGAATACAGCTATTACCTAATGGCAAGGGAAGCGGGGCTGAAGATGATGCCGTCCAGTCTGATGGTGGGGGAAAAGGCTGCTCACTTTCTGACGGAACGATTTGACAGGCAAGAGGGCAAGAAGATTCACATACAGACATTGGCAGCAATGAATCCGTCGTCGGACAGTTATGAGGACTTGTTTGAAACAGCTTGCCGCATCGGCATTCTGCCATCGGAGCAAAAGCAACTGTTCCTACAGACTGTGATGAACGTGCTTGGCGGCAATGTGGATGACCACAATAAGAACTTCAGCTTCCTGATGGGCAGTGATGGTGTGTGGCACACGGCTCCGGCTTACGACTATACGTTCTCTGTAGATCCCTCTGCACCCGGATATATGAACCGCCACAGCATGACCATCAACAACAAGAATTCGGATTTTGAACGTTCAGACCTCCTAGAACTGGCCTAGCGTTACAATATAAAGGGAGCTGACGCATTCATTGAAAAGGTTATCAGCGTTGT
>JAFUPU010000115.1 GCA_017472635.1 Bacteroidaceae bacterium | reverse complement strand
GAGCGAAACGATGGGGATGTTGAATGCATCGCAGAAACGAACGAAACGGGCGCCCTTGCGTGAAGCGTTGCAGTCGAGCACACCGGCATAGCGGCAGGGTTGGTTGGCGACAATACCCACTGATTGACCATTGAAGCGGGCAAAACCGATGATGATGTTGGTGGCATAGTCCTTCTGTACTTCGAGGAACTTGCCATCATCCACGATGGCACCGATAACCTCGTACATATCGTAAGCCTTGTTGGGATTGTCGGGGATGATTTCGTTGAGTGAGTCTTCTATGCGGTCGATGGGATCGGTGCACTCTACGAGCGGAGCCTCCTCTTGGTTGTTCTGTGGGATGTAACTCAGCAATTCGCGGATAAGAGCCAGTCCCTCTTCCTCGGTCTGTGCGGTGAAGTGTGTCACACCACTCTTCGTAGAGTGTACGCTGGCACCACCGAGTTGTTCTTGAGTAACGTCTTCACCTGTTACGGTTTTAACTACGGCAGGACCTGTAAGGAACATGTATGAAGTGCCTTCCATCATCAGCGTGAAGTCAGTCAAAGCCGGAGAATATACGGCACCACCGGCGCAGGGACCGAAGATACCTGAGATTTGGGGAACTACATCCGAAGCCAGGATGTTGCGTTGGAAGATTTCAGCGTATCCTGCCAAGGCAATGATTCCCTCTTGGATGCGTGCGCCACCCGAGTCGTTGATGCCGATGCAGGGGGCACCCATCTTCATTGCCATGTCCATCACCTTGCAAATCTTTTGCGCCATGGTTTCTGACAGCGAACCACCGAAGACGGTAAAGTCTTGTGCAAAAACGTAAACCAAACGTCCGTCAATGGTACCCGAGCCGGTCACCACACCATCGCCCAAGAATGATTTCTTCTCTTGTCCGAAGTTGGTGCAACGGTGAGTTACGAACATGTCCATTTCTTCGAAGCTTCCTTCGTCGAGCAACATGGCTATGCGCTCGCGAGCAGTGTATTTTCCTTTCTCATGTTGTTTGGCAATAGCTTTCTCGCCACCACCCAAGCGGGCTTTGGTGCGGAGCTCTACCAATTCTTTGATTCTTTCTAATTGTTTGCTCATAACTTATAAGAGGACCCTCCCCCTTACCCCTCCACAAGGGAGGGGAATAGATGGTAAAGTCCCTTTTGTTTATTGGTTATTGATTGATGTTTATTCCTCTTTGGTTGATGATAGTCCCTTTTCCCTGTTTGTATACAGTGCTTATACTATTCACTCCCCTCCCTTGCGGAGGGGTAGGGGGAGGGTCTTTTTTTATTGTTCACACAACTCTGTCAGCACTCCCTGAGTTGATTTGGGGTGCAGGAATGCGATGCTCAGACCTTCTGCACCGCCACGAGGAGCTTTGTCGATAAGACGGATGCCTTTTTCTTCGGCTTCAGCCAACGCATTGGCCACTCCATCTTCAATGGCAAAAGCCACGTGATGTACACCGGCTCCTTTGTTTTCTATAAATTTGGCGATGGTACTTTCAGGACTGGTGGGCTCCAACAATTCAATCTTGGTGTCTCCTACCTTTAAAAAGGCTGTGCGTACTTTTTGGTCTTCAACTGTTTCAATGTTGTAACATTTTAATCCTAAAACGTTTTCATAATAGGGAAGAGCCTCTTCAATGCTTTTGACTGCAATTCCCAAATGTTCGATATGAGTTATCTTCATAACGTAAACTTTAAATTATTAATTTGAATTAATGAGCCTGCAAAATAACGAAAAAACCACAATACTCTCAAATATTTTATCTTTTAAATCCCCAAAATAGCTAATTCTTGCCATAATTGTTGCAAAAACAACGAATTTATGCTTTCCTCTTTTTGTTTGTCGGATGAAAAGTAGCTCTTCGAGGGAGGTGTTTTTTTTGAAGCTTCAGCTTCTCTTTTCGTGAGTTTCTTGATGTGGAAAGATGGGTGTTAGAGGCTGGATACGGCTTGTCAGAAAAGAGAAAAAAAACTTGTAAATGTAGTATTAATTGGAAAGAAACGGTCTCTCCTTTCAGGACTTTCTGATGGGTGATTTGCCTATAAAGTGTGGGCTTGGTTGCTTGCCATAGGTTGCTGTGTCCTTGCTATTTTCAAAAATCTCCTGGATATATCTTCACCGGTTGCAGGACTCAGCCCGCTGGGTCCTGCAACAGAGCGGGCTGAGTCCTGCAACAGAACGCCCCAGGTCCTGCCACTTTTTCTGTGTTATATACACTTTTTCACAATTGCTTTTGCCTTCGCTTGGCAATATGCTTGTTTTCAGTGAATTGCTGCCGAGAGGGGGGAGAAGGAGGGCAGACATCGGTTGCGAAAAGCACCTGCTTTCATGGGCACATTTACCGGAGGGGCATGATGTTAAAACTCGCACAGTACCCGGAGGTTGAACTGTCGGCTTGTGAGGTAGTTGGGGATTGCCGACTGTTGGCCGTTTATGTCGGTAATCCAATAATAAGAGTTCGTATTGTTGAAATTGAAGAGATTGAAGACGTCTACCCCCAACCAGATGTTCTTGAAGTAAGAGGCAACCCCGGTGCGGATTTGCTTTTCTTCATTGTTAAGCAAGCGATAAGACATTCCCAAGTCGACCCGCTTATATGCAGGTGCCCTAAAGACCTGTTGTTCCCGTCCGCCATGCGGAGGTCCGAATGGCAGTCCGTCGGCATAGTTCATGCGTAGGCTCATTTTCCAGCGGTCGGTGTTGGGGAAGTAGTCAGTGAAGAAGAGCGACATGTTCAATCGTTGGTCTGTAGGGCGGGGCACCCAGACGCCATTTATCTTCTCCTCTGTTTTCATGATTGAAAGGGTTACCCACGAGTCTGTTCCCGGCACAAATTCGCCATATAATTTTAAATCTATTCCTGCGGCATATCCGTCTGCCTGATTTTTTCCGTAATAGGTGGTGCGCACGTTGTCTATATTATAAGGTACTAAGTTTGCAAGTAGCTTATAGTACAACTCTGCCGTAAATTTGAAGTTCCGGTCCAGCATGCGGAACTTGTAGTCGCCTGCCAATACAAAGTGTATGGAACGTTGCGACTTGATATCTTTGTTCAGTGTGATGGTGGTCACTCCGTTGGTGGTAGTCGTGTCGCGGAATTCTTTGTAGAATGGAGCCTGATAATAGAGTCCGGTGGCAAACCTGAAGGTGAAATCTTCGTTGAATGCGGGGATTAGTCCGACAGATGCTCGCGGGCTGACAATCAGTTCTTCATTCCAGTCCCAATACGAAGCGCGTATGCCGGCATTGAGGCTCCATAGTCCGACGGGGGAGACTATTTTGTAATTGTCTTGCAGGTATGCCGAGTAGCGGACGCTCTTAGTCGTTTGCTTGGGGTAGTTCAAGCTGTATATCAGCTCCAACTTGTCGGAATGGTGGGGGAGGGAGTAGCCGGCAGAGTCGCGCATTTCCCATTCTCTGGATGATTCCTTGAATTTTTCGTTCCTGACTTCTGCTCCCCAAGAGAGGCGGTGCCCGTTTTGCAACTCGTGGTGTCCTTTCAGCGAGTAGGTCTGTACGTGAGAACTCAAATAATTGCGGGCATGTTCCATATAGGTTCCGACCCCTAAACTCTGCGATTCGCTTTCTGCATCAAGCCAGTACTCGCCTGCAATGTCGTAGGTCACTTCTTCTTGGCTGTGAAATGCAGAGGCTTGGAATGTCACCCGGTTGTGGTTGTTGATGTTGCGGGTGATGCTGAGGGCACCGAAATAGGTGCGGAACAAGTCGCGTTCTTGTCCGTCGAAATAGACTTTAAAAGATTGGACGTTTTCCATTGTTCCGAATTTCGTTTCCCGATTTTCGGGTTTGAAGCGATATTTGTTTTGTGCGAAATTCCCGATAAACCCGATGTTCCAACGTTTGTTCGGTTCCCAATTGATGCAGGTTTGATAATCGGTGAAACTTGGGTCGTATTCACCTTTTGTGTCAAGTGAGCCTACCAATGAACGGTTGGTCTTGTATCGGATGCTGTTCATCATGCTGAAATGTTTGGTGGAAAAACCTACGAAGGCACTGGCTCCCAAGAGGCTGGCTTGGGCTGTAGCTTCAAATTTACGAGGCTTTTTGTAGGTGATGTCAAGTACGGAAGACATCTTGTCTCCGTATTTGGCTTCAAATCCTCCGGATGAGAAATTTATATTTTCAACCATGTCCGGATTAATGAAGCTTAATCCTTCTTGTTGTCCCGACCGTACCAGCAAAGGGCGGAATATTTCGATTCCGTTGACGTAGACGCTGTTCTCGTCGAAGCTTCCGCCCCGCACGTTGTATTGCGAACTGAGTTCGTTGTGCGAACTTACCCCGGCCTGCGTACCTATCAGTTCTTCCACTGCATTTCCTGTAGTGGAAGGCATTAGTTTTGATTGTTCGCTGTTGATGAAAACGTTTTGTCCGGTTTGGCGGCGCATCTCTTTTACGGTGACTCCTTGAAGTTCATAGTCCGACGAAGGTAAGGTGATGTTTATCGTGATTTTGCCGCGCGGGGAGTGTAGTGTACGTTTGCGGATTTGGTAACCTACCATAGAGTAAGTGATTACCATACTGTCCCTGCTTTCTACGGTAGTTGAGTAATTGCCATTCAGGTCGCTGATGGTTCCACCTTGACCTTCTACTTTTACTGTGACGAATTCTAAAGGCTGGTGATTTTCGTCACTAATGGTTCCGCTGATGGTTACAGTGGAACCTGTGTCTGTCGTCTGTTGGGCGAAAATGACTCCCCATGACATTATTGATATAATTAGTGCAAAAATGGCACGTACATTCATCCTTTTTATAAATCTTTAAATAACTACTTCTACTTGATAACGTAGATTTTTGATAAAACGTATGTTTGGAAAAGAAAAAAATAATCTGCAGTGACCAAAAAAAATAGAGGGAATATCCTATTGCGATATTCCCTCAAATTTTACCCATCAAAACTTCAAAACAGAATCGTCTAATATTACTTAGTCAGTTGTTCCGATATCTCATCGTTGCTTCCGACAGTGCAAAATTAGAGCTTTCTGCGCGAACGGAAAAATATTTTTAGCATTATTTTCTGAAAAATATATGTATCAAATGTTGCATCGTCGGTAAACAAAGGGATTGAAGGTGGTGTTATTGTATCTTGTAAGATTAGCAAAAAATATACATTTGCAGTTTTCTTCCAATTTACAATAAGACTAAAGGGGTATTCTGTATGTGTGGGTTTGTTAAATGTTTGATTTATAGATTGGTTGGTTGCTGTTATTGTTTTTTGTTGTGCTTATTTTTGACCTGTAACTTGCGTAAATAGTCGTAAAAGGCATATTGTGAACGTATAGATGATTCTTCGGGTGTATTTCTGAAGATATTTCTTAAGTGATTGTCCACTCTGCACGCTTTCCGGTTGTCGGTGAGTTGGATATGCAGCATATCAACGAGCTGCATTTTCAGTTTTTTGTCCAACACCGGAGTTACCACTTCGATTCTTCTGTATAAATTCCGTTTCATCCAGTCGGGTGAACCGATAAACAGGCGTGGTTTCCCTCCATTGGCAAAACACCAGACGCGTGCATGTTCAAGGAAACTGTCGACAATACGTGTTACACGTATATTTTGGCTGAAAGATTGTCCGGGTATCAGGCAGCATATCCCTCTGATAATCAAATCCACCTGCACTCCGGCTTCACTTGCCCGGTAGAGTTCGTTAATCATCTGTGGGTCTTGCAGCGCATTCATTTTTAGTATGATGTGCCCTTCTTTTCCGCTTTTGGCAAGTTTTATTTCTTTGTTGATTAATTGTTTGAGTTTGGCTATCAGGTTGTGTTTGGCAACAAGTATCTGTTTGAATTGTGGATTTTCTATTTCATTCTGCAGGTTTGCAAACAGCTGTGCCAAGTCTTCTACGATGGTTTTGTTGCATGTAAACAGTCCTATGTCGGCAGATTGTCGGGCAGTTTTTTCGTTGAAGTTCCCTGTGCTGATGTATGCATAGCTTCTTGCTCGTGTTTTTTGTTTTGTCTGTCTCAGTATCAGTGCCACTTTAGCGTGTACCTTCAGCCCCGGTATGCTGTAGATGATATGTATACCGGCAGCCTTCATCATTTCAGCCGTTTCGAGGTTGTTTTCCTCGTCAAATCGTGCTTTAAGTTCAACGAAAACAGTTACTCTCTTCCCGTTTTGTGCAGCGGCTACCAGTGCATTGATTACAGCGGAGTTTTCGGCTACCCGATATTGAGTGATCATAATGTCGGTGCACTGTGGGTCGTGTACGGCTTCGTATAAAAAGTTGATGAAGTGGTTGAATGTGTGGTAGGGGTAGAACAGCATCAGGTCATTTTTGCTGATGTGGCGGAATATGGCTTTTTTTCCTTCGAGAAAACTGAGGGTCATGGATGCTGGTCTCTCCTCTTCGTGCTGTAGTTGCGGGTTGGGGCAGGGCAGATTCTTGAGGTCTTCCAGGTTGAGGTGCCCGTCGCTTGCTATCAGTGCATTGTCGGCTATGCCGAAAGCTTTTGTCAGGTATTCAAGCACTTCGGCGGGCATTGAACGGTCGTAGAGAAAGCGGCATATCGCCCCGGTCTGTCTGCTTTTGACCTTTGTCTTCAGCTGTTCCAATAAGAGATCTGTTTTGATGTTGTCTACAACAATGTCGGCATCGCGCGATATTTTAAAGCAGTGGCAGTCTGTTACCTCATATCCGGGGAAAAGGTGACCTACAAACATGCTTACCACATCTTCCATGTATGCGATATAGTCGTTATTCTCCAAGCGGGGCAGTTCTATGAAGCGTGGAACTTTGCTGTATGGCAGTTTGAATAAGAAATATTCGTGCTTTTTGTTCCGTTTTAGCCTCACGACCATGTATAAACGGTTGTTCCTGAGAAAAGAGCGCACCAATCCGTGCTTGATGGGTACAGGTTGCAGATAGGGATATACTTGTTGGTGAAAATAGTTTTTCAGGTAGTTGCAGTGTGCCGGCTTGATTTCTTGGGCATGTTGGTAGAAAACGATGTGATTTCTCCGCAATGTAGGCAGGATTCCTTGTTCAAAGATGCGGGTACGTTCAGTCAGTTGCCTGTTTATTTCTTCGGTTATTTGTGAGAGGAGTGCGTTGGCATAGTCGCGTTGTACGTCTTCAACCTCTTTTAGCCCGGATGCTATTGCCCGGTGTTCTGCCACTCTTACCCGGTAAAACTCTTCCAGGTTTGAGGTGAATATAGAGATGAAGTTGATGCGTTCATAGATGGGCAGTGCCTCATCATTTGCTTCCAGTAAAACACGGTAGTTGAATGAGAGCCAGCTCAGGTCGCGGTCGAAGTAGCTGTATGGTGCTGATGGCGTTTTTTCCCGTTTCATTGAATACCTTTTGTTTTTCTTCAGGTTTAAATTTGTTTCCCAAAGGTACATTCTTTTTTCTGAATGACCATCTTTTTCTGTTGAAAAGTGTGGTCGAATCAGTTAAGTTGACTATTTTTGCATTCAAAAACGGATATAGTCAGATGAAAAGGATAGGATTATTGTCAGATACCCATGCTTATTGGGATGACCGTTACTTGAAGTATTTTGAGGAGTGTGATGAAATATGGCACGCCGGCGACATCGGGTCGTTGGAGCTTGCCGAGCGGTTGGACGCATTTCGTCCGTTGCGCGCTGTTTATGGGAATATAGACGGGCAGGAGGTAAGGTTGCGTTATCCCCAGACGGCACGTTTCAGTGTCGAAGGTGCAGAAGTGTTGATGAAGCATATCGGAGGTTATCCCGGAAACTACGACCGTTCGATTGTAGGCACCCTGATGGTACGTCCTCCGCAGTTGTTCATTAGCGGTCATTCCCATATATTGAAGGTGAAGTTTGACAAAACATTGAACATGCTTCACATCAATCCGGGGGCTGCCGGTATATACGGTTTTCACCAAGTGCGTACGATGGTGCGTTTCTCGATAGAGAATGGTCAGTTCAAAGATATGGAGGTAATAGAACTGGCTGACAAGGATTGACCATTCTTATTTCTTTCACAGATAGCGCGGATGAAACAGCTGCTTTTTCTTTTTTATATCCGATAGGTTATCATTTATCTGCTTCACCCGCGCTTTCTGTTTCTGCAATATGGGATAGCATTAACTGCACTCTCCTTTTGATGCTTCCCTAAAAGATTATTTCTTTTCCAGTTCGCGCAAACTTTCCATCTTTTTTGTTTCGAGGAACTCGTAGATTCCGCAAAGGTGTTCGCGTACGCGCTGGTTTCCGAATTCGTAGACCTTGGTGACGAGGCCGTCGAGGAAGTCGCGGTCGTGGCTGACCACGATGAGGGTGCCGTCAAAATCAATCAAAGCCTGCTTCAGGATATCTTTGGTCTTTATGTCGAGATGGTTGGTCGGCTCGTCGAGAATGAGCAGGTTCACCGGTTCCAGCAAGAGTTTGAGCAGTGCCAGGCGGGTGCGTTCGCCACCGGACAATACCTTCACCTTTTTCATAGACTCTTCGGGACCGCCGAACATAAAGGCACCCAGCAGGTCGCGTATCTTGTTGCGGATGTCGCCTTTGGCTACGTCGTCGATGGTCTGGAAGACGGTGAGGTTCTCGTCGAGCAGCGATGCCTGGTTCTGTGCAAAATATCCAATCTGCACGTTGTGTCCGAGGGTGAGGGTGCCGTCGTGTTCAATCTCGTTCATGATGCATTTTACGAGCGTACTCTTTCCTTCACCGTTGCGACCAACAAATGCCACCTTGTCGCCCCGTTCGATGGTGAGGTTGACATTTTGAAAAACGACATGAGGACCCTCCCCCTTGCCCCTCCCAAGGGAGGGGAGTGAAGTGTATTGCTCATCTGTAGTCAGACAATCTACTCCTTCCCCCTGGGGAAGGTCGGGATGGGGTCCGGTGAGGTTCTGTGCATACGTTTTTCCCACCCCCTCCATAATGACGGGATAATTTCCGCTACGGGGTGAAGGGGGAAACTTCAGGCGCAGGCGCGAGGTGTCGTCCTCGTCCACTTCGATGATTTCGAGTTTTTCCAGCATCTTCACGCGGCTCTGCACCTGCAGGGTCTTCGAGTAGGTTCCCTTGAAGCGTTCGATGAAGTCTTTCGTCTCCTGTATCATCTTCTGTTGCTGTTCGCGACGCTCCTTGCGCAGCTCCAGGTAGTGACTGTAGGTGGCTTTGTAGTCGTAGATGCGACCCATGGTGACCTCGATGGTGCGGGTGGTGATGGAATCGACGAACTTGCGGTCGTGGCTGATGACGATGACTGCCTTGGCGCTGTTGATGAGGAACTCTTCCAGCCACTGGATGCTCTCGATGTCGAGGTGGTTGGTCGGCTCGTCCAGCAGGAGCACGTCGGGATTTTGCAAAAGCAGTTTTGCCAGTTCGATGCGCATGCGCCAGCCTCCGCTGAAGGAGGAGGTGGGCTTGTCGAAGTCGCTACGCTCAAATCCGAGTCCGAGCAGTGCCTTTTCCACATCTTCCTCGAAATGGGTGAGGTCGATGGCATAAAACTTCTCGCTCAGGGTCGAAACCTTTTCTATCAGCTCCATGTAGGAGTCGCTCTCGTAGTCGGTGCGCTCTGCCAGTTCTTTGTTCATCGCCTCAATTTCAGCCTCCATGGCGTGGAGGTGGGCAAAGGCTTGACTGGTTTCTTCAAAGACGGTGCGTCCGTCCTCGGTCATGAGGTGCTGGGGGAGGTAGGCAATGACGCAATCCTTGGGCGCGGAGACTTTTCCGCGCGTGGGTTGGCGCACACCGGCAAGGATTTTCAACAGGGTGCTCTTTCCGGCACCGTTCTTTCCCATGAGGGCGATGCGGTCTTTTTCGTTTATCTGAAACGATATGTCGCTGAAGAGGGTGGTCCCTCCGAACTCTACGGCGAGGCCGTCAACTGAAATCATGCAATATATAAAGAAAAAGACCCTCCCCATCCCTCCCAGTGAGTGAGGGGGCTTTGATAGCAGAACTATCTTTAAGTCCTTCCTCGCAGGGAGGGGTAGGGTGGGTCAGCGGTTTATTTATCAGAAATATCCTATTGTTCCCAACAATATCAGCATGCCGTAGCCGAGGATAAGTCCGACGATGCCGACGATGATACCCACGTTGCGCATGTCTTTCTGTTCGATAAGACCGGTTGAGTGGGCAAGGGCATTCGGTGGGGTCGAGATGGGCAGCATCATTGCCAATGAGGCTGCCATGGCGATACCGATAATCAGTGTTGCGTTGCCTCCGAAAGGCTCCAACTGGGCACCCATGGTGCTACCCACAAGGGCCAGGATGGGGATGAGCAGGGCTGCCGTAGCCGTGTTGCTGATGAAGTTTGAGAGCAACCAGCAGATGAGACCTGAAACAACGATGACCAGCAGGGCTGACCAGGTGTCAAACGGAATGGCAGTGATGAGAGTCTGTGCCAGACCTGTCTTGTTGAGGGCAAGACCGAGGGCGAAGCCTCCGGCAACCATCCACAGCACCGACCAGTTGATTTCCTCCAGGTCGCGACGGGTAATGACGCCTGTCACGGTGAATACGGCAATAGGAATCATGGCGACGGTGTTGGCGTCTACGCCAGTCCACTTCTCACAAATCCATAAGAGGATGGTCAGGGCGAAGGTGATGTATACGATGTAGGCGTGAGCTCCCTTTTGTACGTCGCCTTCGATGTTTACCTCAATGTTCTTTTTCTTGAAGGGGAACAGGGTCTTCAGCAATATCCAGGCCAGCACGAGGATAAGGATGGCATAAGGTGCCATTACCAACATCCAATCTACAAAGCCCACACCGAGGTTCAGCCCTTCGGGGTCGTTCAGATACTTCAGGGCAATGGCATTCGGGGGAGTACCGATGGGGGTACCCATACCACCGATGTTGGCTCCGATGGGGATGGCCAGGGCAAGTCCGATGCGGCCTTTACCGTCGGCGGGCATTGATTTCAACACAGGGGTAAGGAAGGTGAGCATCATGGCTGCAGTGGCAGTGTTGCTGACAAACATAGAGAAAAGACCTGTGATGAGCAGGAATCCCAGCAACACCGTTTCGCTCTTGCTTCCGAAAGGTTTCAGCAACGCTTTGGCAAGGAGTACGTCCAGACCTACTTTTGACGAGGCAACGGCCAGCATGAATCCGCCGAGGAAGAGCATGATGATGGGGTCAGCCCATGTTGCCATAATGTCTTTCGGTTTCAGCAGGGCACCCAGCTCTTGGTTGGCACTGCCTTCCTTGAGAAACCACAGGCTGCTCTCAGACATGGTGAGCAGCATGATGACGATGATGAGAATGGAGGTCGTCCAGGCTGGGATAGCCTCAAGCAACCACATCAGCGTGGCAAAGGCGAAGATGGCAACAGCACGTTGCTCGACGACGGTCAGTTCTACGCCCAATGCTCCTTGCGGAAGGTTCCACAAGACAAGTGCTGCGATGATGGCAATAAACAATTTGATGATGCGTGCTATGACATGCTTGTCTTCGGCACGCTTTTCTTTTTTCCTGTCCTGATAATGTTGTATCAGATGGAAACCTTGAAAGATTTTAAACATAGTTTGTCGTTTTGTTATCCAGGGTAATCAGGGTAAATGTCTGATGTCCGGTGGTTTGATTAATAAATTAGTTAGTTGAATATGCTGTTTTGGGGGAACTCGTTAGCTGCACAAAAGCAGGATGATGATTTGTGCCGTCAGTATGCGCAGGAACATTGCCAGCGGATAGACGGTGGTATATCCTACAGCCGGTGCATCGTTTCCTGCCGTCTGGTTGGCATATGCCAGTGCGGGCGGGTCGGTGGTCGAGCCGGCGATGAGTCCCATCAGGGTGAAGTAGTTGATTTTATATTTCATTCGGGCAATGACTCCCATTATCAGGATGGGGATGACGGTGATGATGAATCCGCAGCCCACATAAAGCAATCCGTCGCCTTCAACCACCGTCTGCACAAAGTTGGCACCGGCTTTGATGCCTACACTGGCAAGGAAGAGGGCAAGACCTATTTCACGCAACATCAGGTTGGCACTCATGGTGGTGTAGGTCACCAGCTTTATCCTATATCCGAAACGGGCGGTGAGGATGGCTACTATCAGCGGACCTCCTGCAAGACCCAGTTTTACCGGGGTGGGGATGCCGGGCAGTGTCAGAGGCAGACTGCCAAACAAGATGCCGATGAAAATGCCCACAAAGATGGTCACCATGTTCGGATGGTCCAGTCTTTTCAGCGAGTTGCCCATCTTGTGTGCCACCTGCTCGACTGCATCTTCCGGTCCGACCACCATCAGGCGGTCGCCCACTTGCAGTTTCAGGTTGCGGCTGGCGAAGAGGTCCATTCCCGAGCGGTTGACGCGTGTGACGTTGACCCCATACATGCCGCTGAAGTGGAGCGAACCCAGCGTCTTTCCGTTCATCTTGGCTTGGGTCACCAAGATGCGGCGTGAAACCAAGGGAAGGTCTTGTTTCTCCCAGTCGACCTTTATTTTTCGTCCGATAAATGCAATGATGGCGGGGGCATCGTCTTCGGCACATACGATGAACAGCTGGTCACCCACGTTGAATATCGTGTTGCTGGTGGGAATGCTTACGTGACCGTCTTGCAGGATGCGGGTACATACGAATTCACGTCCCAAGAAGTTTTTCACCTCCATCAGCGTCTTTCCGTTCAATGCCTCGTTGTGCATCTCCACGTGCATCAGGTAGGGTTTTACGTGTGGGTCGGCTTCCTCTTCCAGGCGCAGCTCCTCTTCTTCGTCTTTCAGTCTGATGCGGCAGATGTGACGCAGCAGTATGGTGGCTGTGATGATGCCCACCACACCCAACGGGTAGGCACAGGCATATCCGTTGGCTATCTCAGGCCCGTTATATCCTATCTGGCTCAATGCTTCGTTGGCGGCACCCAACCCAGGGGTGTTGGTCACTGCACCACACAGCACGCCCACCAGCATGGGAAGGTCTTCGGGGCGGAAAAAACATGCCCACAACCCCAGCATCACCAAGATGTTGAGCACCACCACACCGGTAGCTATCAGATTCATGGCTATCCCTCCCTTCTTGAATGAAGAGAAAAACGAGGGACCGACCTGCAGACCGATGCAGAAGACAAACAATATAAGACCAAAGTCTTGGATGAAGTTTAGAATCTCTTTGTTGCCCGTAAATCCGAAGTGTCCGATCAAGATACCTACGAACAGGACGAATGTCACCCCCAGCGATACTCCGAAGATTTTCATTTTTCCCAAGAGTACACCGGCTGCAATGACAAACGAATAGAGCAATACGATGTGTGCAATTGAATCAGGGTCAAACAAAAGATTTTGTAGCCATTCCATAGTGTCGTTTTTAAAATCGATGCAAATGTAGATAAAATACAAATGATTTGCAATGATTATTATCTCTTTTTTTCTTGAATCGGTTGCACTTGTGAACATTTATTCCATGCTGCAATTTATAAAAAGTATACATTGCAAACTCTATGTTTCAAAAAATGCAAAGTGCCTCTTTTCTTTGGAGGAAAAAAAGAATTTTGGGCGAAATCTTAAAAAGTGTTTTTCGGATAGAAAAAGTCCCAGGACTCAGCGTGATTAGTCCCAGGACAAAATGGCGTGAGTTGCAGGACTCAGCGGGGGTGAGTCCTGGAGATTTTCAGATATCTCCAGGACCTGTATCGGTATATCCTACATTCCGAACGAATAGTTACCGATGGTTTCGTATACGGCACTGGCAATGCTCAACACGACGATGCCCAGTGTGCAGACGATGAGGGCGGCACGGGTATAGTTGTCAGAACGGAAGGTGGCTATCGGCTCGTCGCTCTTGCAGATGTACATGGCTTTCACCACGCGCAGGTAGTAATAGAGCGAAAGCACGGTGTTGACCAACGCGATGAACACCAGCATGTGCCATCCGCCTTCGAAAGCGGCAGCGAAGATGAAGAACTTCGAGAAGAAGCCGGCAAAAGGCGGTATGCCTGCCAACGAGAAGAGCGCCAACGTCAGGAGGAAAGCAATCTTGGGGTTGGTGCTGTAGAGCCCGTTATAGTCGTCAATCGTGAACTTGTGGCTGCGCAGTGCCACGATGGTGATGACGGTGAACACCGAGAGGTTGGCAAAGAGGTAGATGAGCACGTAGTAGATGAGTGCGGTCATACCTTGTGCCGTGCCTGCAATGACACCGAGCATGATGTAACCGGCTTGTGAGATGCTGCTGAATGCCATCAAGCGCTTGATGTTCTCTTGGCGCAGGGCAAAGAGGTTGGCAAGCGTGATGGAGGCGATGATGACCCAATAGAGCACTGTCTGCCAATCTGCTACCATAGGTGCGAACACCTTGTAGAGGAGGCTCATCAGCACGAAGGCGGCAGCCCCTTTTGAAACGACGCTCAAATAGGCAGTCACCGTAGAGGGAGCACCCTGGTAAACGTCGGCAGTCCACAGGTGGAAGGGTACGAGTGAAATCTTGAAGCCCAAACCAGAGAAGAGGAAGACGAAGGCTACAATCTGCATGGCACTGCCATCGATATGGGCGGGCAGGTCGGCAAAATAGAGTGTGCCCGTAGTGCCATAAAGCAACGAAAGACCATAGAGCAACAAGCCGCTGGAGAAGAGTGCCGTGAGGATGTACTTGGCACCCGCCTCGGCAGAGTGGTGGCGGTATTTGTCAAAGGCGACGAGGGCTGCCATAGGGATAGAGGCTGTCTCCAGTCCGATGAAGAACATCAGGAAGTGTCCGGCTGAAATCATGAAGTACATGCCCAGCAGGGTGCAGAGGGTGAGGAAGTAAAACTCGCCCTGCTTGTGAGCCGTGTCGGGCAACTTCATCCATTCGTGAGCCATCAGGAAGACGATGAGTGTACCCACGCCGAGGATAGATTTGACGATACTTTGTACGGGTGCATTCTGATACATGCCTCCAAAGGCTTCAGCCTCGGGACCCGGCACGATGGTGATGAGCGTGTGTATCAACAACAGTGCTACAGGAAAGATGGTGTTCAACACCGGTTTGCCTCCGTGCTTGTGTGCATCGGGGCTAAGGAAGAGCAAATCAGCCACAAACAGGATGATGATGACGGCTATCAGCGACAGCTCTTCTTTGAGGATGAGGAATTGTGAATAATCCATATTTCTATATTTTATCGTGGACCCTCCCCCTTACCCCTCCCAGGGGAGGGGAGTGAAATGACTTGCGCATCATTCTACTCCTTCCCCCTGGGGAAGGCCGGGATAGGGTCCGGTTGTTTTTTTAGTTAAACAGGTCCGTCACCGGCACTACACTTTCACTAATCATATCACTGATCCACCACGGGGCAATACCGAGGGCAGCCACGCAGGCGATGAGGATGATGACGGCGGTACGCTCGTCCCAAGTGGCATCGGTCAGCGTCAGGTGGTGCTTGTTGGTGCAGGTGCCATAGAGTATCTTACCTACCAGGCGGAGGATGTAAACCGCCGTGATGACAATTGAGCAGCAGGCAATGATGGTCCACGTGCGGTGGAAGGGGTCATCGTGCTGGAAGGCTCCGTTGAAGATGGTCATCTCGGCAATGAATCCGCTGAGTCCGGGAAGTCCCAAGTTGGCAAGTCCGGCAATCACGTAACATACGGCAAGGAAAGGCATAATCTTCATCAGCCCCGAGAGTTCGCGTACGTCGCGCGTGTGTGTCCGTCCGTATATCATACCGATGAGGGCAAAGAAGAGGGCGGTCATCAGTCCGTGGCTGAGCATCTGCAGCACAGCACCCGTGCAGGCTGTCTGGTTCATCATCAGGATGGCGAAGAGCACCAGACCGCAATGGCTCACCGAACTGTAGGCGTTGATGTACTTCAAGTCGGTCTGTACACAAGCCGAGAAGGCTCCATAGACCACTGAGATACCGGTGAGCACGAGGAATATCCATCCCAACTCGTCGGCCGCCTCGGGCATCAGGTACATGGCAATGCGGAAGCATCCGTAGCCTCCGAGCTTCATCAACACACCGGCGTGAAGCATACTCACGGCCGTAGGAGCTGAGGCGTGACCGTCGGGGCTCCATGTGTGGAAGGGGAACAAGGCACCCAACACTCCGAATCCGAGGAAGGTGAGGGGGAACCAGATACGCTGTTGTTCCACAGGGATGTTTCCTTTGGCGGCAATCTCCAAGAGGTTCATCGTGTCGGCACCACTGCCGTAGTAGATGCCCAAAATGCCTATCAACAGGAAAGCCGAGCCACCCATCAGCATCAGGGTCAGCTTCATGGCTGAATATTCCTTCTTGCCGCTTCCCCATACGCCGATGAGCAGGTACATGGGGATGAGCGCCACTTCGTAGAACATGAACATGGTGAAGAGGTCGGTGCAGATGAAGAAGCCGAACACTCCCATTGACAGGAGGGTGAACCAGAGGAAATACTCCTTTGTCAGCGGTTGCAGGCGCCATGAAGCGAACACACCGGTGAAAACGATGATGGCAGAGAGCAGAAGCATAGCCACAGAGATGCCGTCGACACCCACCGAATAGCAGATGTTGAGGGCGGGATACCAGGCGATGGAGTCGGTGAAAAGCATTTCAGCAGTGTTGCCGGCAGCGCGGGCTTGCAGATACATTACCGTAAGTGCTACGGAGGCTATGAGCAACGCTGAAGCACCAGTCACCATCACCGCACGTATTTGCTTGATGTCGCGTGCCAGCCACAGGCCGCCGAGCATCAACAAGGGGATGAGTACGAATAAACTTAATAGGTTCATAATACTTAATTATCGGACCCACCCCTCTCCCCTCCATTACAGGGAGGGGAGAGAGATAGTCCAGTTATTCATTTATGTTATTTGTCTCTATTCATTTTATACAATTACGATGATTCTCTTTATACTCCCCTCCATAGAGGGAGGGGAAGGGGGAGGGTCTATACTAACAGCAACAATATCAACGCCAAGGTACCAAGCAGGAAGACGAAGACATATTGCTGTATACGTCCGCTTTGCAAAGTACGGATGCTGTCACCGGCGGCATTGGCACTCCACGCAAGGAAGTCGAAGGTGCCATCCACTACGTGGCGGTCGAACCATGCAATGGGGCGACAGATGCATCTGAAGATAATCTTGTGGGTGACATACTGATACACTTCATCGAGGTAGAAGCGATGGTAGGCTGCCGTCCACAATCCCTTGAAACGATGTTGCATGGCATCGGCCACCGGCTGTTTCTCTCCTTTATATATATAGGTAGCCAACAGGATAGCCACTACAGCCACGGCAATGCTGGTACCTGCCACTGTCCAATCGAGGTGGATGTCGTAAGCCGTACCGTTGGAGCTGGTGAAGTGTCCGAAGGGGATGAAGCCTGCCACACAAGTGACTACAGCCAAGAACATCAGGGGGAAACTCATGCTCAACGGACTCTCGTGCGGAGTGTGGTGAGCGTGCAGTTCCTTGTTCTCAGTGCCCCAGAAGATACCGAAGTAGAGGCGGAACATATAGAAGGCTGTCATACCGGCAATGATGGTCATGGCCCAACCCACTACAGGGCTGAACTGGAAGCAGGCAGCCAGAATCTCATCCTTCGAGAAGAAGCCCGAGAAGGGAGGAATACCGGCGATAGCCAAACAGGCGATGAGGAATGTCCAATGGGTGATGGGCATATACTTGCGAAGTCCGCCCATGGCCGACATCTCGTTGCTGTGTACGGCATGGATGATGCTTCCGGCACCGAGGAAGAGTAATGCCTTGAACATGGCGTGGGTGAAGAGGTGGAACATAGAAGCCATGTAACCCAATCCGCCGTGGTGAGGATCGCTGGTGGTGCAGACTCCCAAGGCTACCATCATGAAACCAATCTGTGAAATGGTGGAGAAGGCAAGCACACGCTTGATGTCGCTCTGCACGCAAGCCACCGAGGCTGCATAAAAGGCGGTAATAAGACCTACGTAAGCCACCATGTGGAGCACGTCAGGCGCATAACCGATGAAGAGGGGGAACATGCGGGCTACCAAGTAGACACCGGCGACCACCATCGTGGAGGCATGGATGAGGGCACTCACCGGAGTGGGACCTTCCATGGCATCGGGCAGCCAGATGTGCAGGGGGAACATGGCACTCTTGCCGGCACCACCGATGAACATCAGCCCCAAAGCAAGAGGAACCATCTTCACAGCCATACCTGTCAGCTCAGCTCCTTCACCGAAGAACCCGTAGGTACCGGTGTAGTAACCATAAACGAGGATACCGATAAGGAAACCAAGGTCGGCAAAGCGTGTCACGATGAATGCTTTCTTTGAAGCGGCTACAGCTTCTGGTTTGGTGTAATAGAAACCAATGAGCAGGTAGCTGGATACACCCACCAATTCCCAGAAAAGGTACATTTGGAAGATGTTTGTAGCCACCACCAAGCCGAGCATCGACATGGTGAAGAGGCTGAGGAAAGCATAATAGCGTTGGAAACCGCGTTCGCCCTTCATGTATCCCATCGAATAGATGTGAACCATGAGGCTGACAGTAGAGATGACCACCAGCATCATCACCGAGATGGGGTCGAGCAGGATGCCCATATCAATGCTCAGTGTCTCCGTGAAGGGAAGCCAGCGGAAGTTGTAGGGGATGAGTGTCTCAAACGTACCGTCTGCCAAACGTGGCGCAGTGAAGTAGAGGCCTGCCGTCAGCCATGAAAGCACCGTGACGGCTCCCAACGATGTCGTACCGATGAGTCCCGCTGTGCGGTGGCTCATCCATTTGCCCCCCAATCCCAATGTCAGGAAGGAGAGGAGTGGCAACAAAAGTATCAGAATCGTATATTCCATAATTAATTTTGTATCAGACCCTCTTCCGCTCCCTCCTTCTATGGAGGGGAGGAAGATAGTCTTGTTAATTCATTTATATTACTTTTCTCTATTCATTGTATGTGTCTTTACTTCCCTCCATGAAAGGAGGGATGGTCTCTTTACCATTTCAAGTCATCTAACTTGTTTACCTGAATGCTTTGTATGTTTCGGTAAATATTAATCATGATGGCAATGGCAACAGCTGTCTCTGCCGCTGAGATGGCAATGGAGAAAAGGGCAAAGAAATACCCTTCCATGCTATCCGGAAAGAGGAAACGGTTGAATACCGCGAAGTTAATGTCGGTCGCATTCAATATCAGTTCAATGCTGATAAGGATGGTCAATGTGCTTCTTCGAGTAAAGAAACCATAGATGCCGGCAAAGAACATGATAGCCGACATGATAAGGTAATATTCCATGTGTATCATAAAAGAACGCTGATTTATGATTTGTAATTTCTGAAATTATCTCTTTCTTGCTATCAGGATTCCTCCTACGATGCAGGCAAGCAGCAAGACGCTGACAGCCTCAAAGGGAAGCAGGTAACCATACTTTTCGCCGGAGAGCATCTGCTGTCCGATGAGCTTGATGTTAATCTCTGTAGGAAGGAGTTCTGTAGGAGCCAGGAATTTGTGCTTCAGCATGATGAACACCACGATGCCTGCACCAGCCACGGCTGCGGCTAAACCGGCTAAAAACTTGTCTCGCTTCAATCCTTCGGCCACATCACCTTTACCGCTGGTGAGCAGGATGGAGAATACGTAGAGCACCACAATACCTCCGGCATAAACCATTATTTGAACTGAGCCGAGGAAGGTATATCCTAGCAGGAAGTAGATGCCCGCTGTGCCAAAAAGCACGAGCAGCAAGCAGGTGGCTGCACGCATGATGCGGTTGGTGGTCACCGTCAGCACCGAACATACGGCGATGAATGCTGCCAGGAAGTAAAATACTACTGTTTCAAGATTCATAATGTTTGTTTGTTATCGGACCCCATCCCGACCTTCCCCAAGGGGAAGGAGTAGATAGCTTTGTATAGCATAGGATGGGGACTCCTATTATTATTTATTTTTCTCACTCATTTTACTCCCCGCCCTTGTGGAGGGGTTGGGGGAGGGTACACTGCCCGGTTTGTTTAGCGTGAGAATGAGTTTGTTGCGGTCAAAAACAGCATTCTCAAATTCGTTGCTGAAGGCGATGGCGTCGTGCGGACAGGCATTGGTGCACAATTGGCAGAACATGCACGAACCGAGGTTGTACTCGTAGCGTACCAATTGCTTTTTTTTCTTTCCGTCCTCTGTTTCAACCATTTCACTTACCACACGGATGGTGCCGTTAGGACAGGCGTTCTGGCAAAGACCACAGGCGATGCAACGGTGTTCGTTCGCTTCGTTGTGCGGCATGGTCAGTGCCCCACGGAAACGGTCGAACATCTGCAACTCCTTGCGGTTTTCGGGATATTGCTCGGTTATCTTCTTGGTGAAGAACTCCTTCATGGTGGTCTTCAAGCCTGTACCCAAGCTGCAGAGTCCACTAAAGAGCGTACCGAAATAGTTATTGTTGTTCATATTCGTTTTATACATCGGACCCCATCCCAGCCTTCCCCAAGGGGAAGGAGTAGATAGTTCCATTTCTTATTATATTTACAGTTCATTTCACTCCCCTCCCTTGTGGAGGGGTCGGGGGAGGGTCTCCTTCCTTTAGAAGTGCCATCCCAGTGTCACGATGATTGCCATCAGTAGCAGGTTAACCATAGAGATGGGTACCAGATATTTCCACTCGAGAGCCAGGATTTGGTCGATTCGCAGACGGGGGAAGCTCCAGCGCATCCACATCATCAAGAATACCACAAAGAAAGCTTTGCCAAAATACCACACGAATCCGGGAATATAGTCCATCACCGTGTTGAAACCGTCCAATCCGGGGATGTGCAGAGGCATCCATCCTCCTAAGAATACGGTGGCGGCTATGGCTGCTACGATGAATAAGTTAAGATATTCTGCCAAATAGAAGAAACCGAATCCCATACCCGAATACTCGGTATGATAACCGGCTGTCAGCTCGCTCTCAGCTTCGGGCAAGTCGAAGGGACCACGGTTACATTCGGCATTTCCTGCAATCAGGTAGATGACAAAAGCAATAAGCGCAGGAATGTGTCCCGTAAAGATGAGCCATCCGTTGGACTGTCCGCTTACCATATCGGAAATCTGCATGGTACCCGCCAATACCACCATGGTGAGGATAGCCATACCGGCTGAGAGTTCGTAGCTGATGATTTGAGCACCGCTTCGCATGGCACCGATGATGGAGAACTTGTTGTTTGAACTCCATCCTGCCAGCAGGATGCCCACCACACCGATGCTTGATGCAGCCAGTAGGAAAAAGATGCCTACGTTGAAATCCAATACCTCCAGTCCCTTGCTTATCGGCAGGCAGGCAAAGGTCAGGAACGAGGCAAGCAATATCATGTACGGTGCCAGGTTGTAGAGCTTTTTGTCTACCCCCTTGGGAGTGAAGATTTCTTTGGTCAGCATCTTCAGTACGTCGCAGATGACCTGTATGCTTCCCCAAGGTCCCACACGGGTAGGACCGAGACGGCATTGGAAAGCCGCGCACACTTTGCGCTCCATGTAGATGAGTATGATGGCCAACAGGGCATACAGCAGAATGATGCCTATGCCCACCGCCACACACTCGACGAAGATGGCCCATCCCTCGGGCATGAGGGAGAGCAGCCATTCGTGTATCCAGTTTGTTACAATACTAAAGTCAAACATAATCTTTTAATAATCAGACCAGACCCCATCCCAGCCTTCCCCAAGGGGAAGGAGTAGATAGTGACGAAGTCTTTTTCTTATTACATAGTTAATTATATCATTACACTCAATAATACTCTACGCCCCTCCCTTGAGAGGGGGTCAGGGGAGGGACCCTTACCTGTCAATATCCGGCACAATGTAGTCCAGCGTACCACCGATGGCAATCAGGTCGGCAATCTTGGCACCGCGTGTCAAGTGATCAACCACTGCCACTAAGGGGAGACCTGTTGAACGGTAGTGCAGGCGGTAGGGACTCTTGTCGCCACGGCTTTCCAGATAGACACCAAACTCTCCACGGCTGCTCTCCACGGCTGTGTACCAGCTTCCTTCCGGCAGGCGGATGATGGGTTTCATCTTCTCCTGTATGCTTCCTTCGGGGATGTTGTCAATCAGCTGTTCGATGATGCGCAGGCTCTGTTCAATTTCGTCCAGACGCACCATGTAGCGGGCAAAGCAGTCGCCCTCGGTGTAGACAATCTCTTTGAAGTCCACGCGGTCGTAGGCGGCATAGGGCAGACGCTTACGCACGTCGCATGCCCATCCGCTGGCACGTCCTGTACCTCCTGTAGCTCCGAAGGCAATGGCATCTTCGCGACTCAGCACACCCGTACCCTTCAGACGTGTCTGGGCAATGACGTTGCCCGTGAAGATGTCGTGGTACTCTTGGATGTTCTTGCGCAGATAGGGGATAAGTTCCTTTACACGCTTCACGAAGTTCGGATGCAGGTCGGCCTGCACACCTCCGATGGTGTTGTAGTTGATGATGAGTCGTCCGCCGCAGGTCTCTTCGAGGATATCCAGTATCTTCTCGCGGTCGCGGAAACCATAGAGGAAGGCTGTGGTGGCACCCATGTCCTGACAGAGGCAGGCAAAGAACAGGATGTGCGAGTCGATGCGTTGCAACTCATCCATGATGGTGCGGATGACTTTCACCCGGTCGCTAACCTCTACGCCCAATGCCTGCTCGATGCACATACACAGTTCGGGTCGGCTCTGCATGGCACTCAGGTAGTCCAGACGGTCGGTCAGTGCCAGTGTTTGCGGGTAGGTCAGGCTCTCATTCATCTTCTCGATGCCTCGGTGGATGTAGCCACAGTGCACATCAATCTTGTTGATCTCTTCGCCCACCAGTGAGGCGCGGAAGCGCAACACTCCGTGTGTCGCAGGGTGTTGGGGACCGATGTTGATGACATACTCCTCGTTCTCGAACAGCTTCCGGTCGGTGCAGCTCAACGAACCATCTTCCTTTACCTTATATATGTGTGTCGTGTCGATGGTCTCTTCGTTGGTCATGCGCAAGGGGTTCTCTTTTTCGGGATTATTATCCTTCCTGAGCGGAAAGCCTACCCAATCCTCGCGTAAAAACAGACGGCGCATATCGGGGTGGTCAGTGAAGATGATGCCGAAGAAGTCATACACCTCACGCTCGGGCAGTTCGGCACCCTTCCACAGGTGGCATACGCTGGGCAGGTGGGGATGCTCGCGGTCGAGGGTCGAGGTCTTCACGCAGATGCGTTTGCCAGTAGAGGTTGACTCCAAGTGATAGACTACGCCCAATCCGCGCATTGTCTCTTGTGTGTCATTCTCTTCGGGAGTGCCCCAGTCCATACCGGTGAGGCTGCGCAGATAGTCCATCTTCTCCACCTCCTTGAGCTGCTTCATCTTGACGAGCAACTCTTCGGGAGCTATATACAATGTTTCCTGATTCATACCTGTTCCTCCTTTCCTTCTTTAACTGCATGGTCACTCGTAGCTTGTTGCTCATCACTCGTAGCTTTCTTGGTCTTGTTCACTCCTCCGAAGAATTTTTCAACCTTCACCTTGCGTTGCAGCTGCATCATTCCATAGAGGAAAGCTTCGGGGCGTGGCGGACAGCCGGGGATATATACATCCACGGGCAGAATTTCGTCCACACCTTGCACCACGTGGTACGACTTGCGGAATGGACCACCGCTGACGGCACATCCGCCCACGGCGATGACGTACTTCGGGTCTGCCATCTGGTCATAGAGGCGACGCAGTACGGGAGCCATCTTGTGTGTGATGGTTCCGCTCACCAGGATGACGTCCGCCTGTCGGGGACTGTTGCGCGTCACTTCGAATCCGAAGCGGGCAATGTCATACCGGGCAGCACATACTGCCATAAATTCGATACCGCAACAGCTGGTGGCAAAGGTCAGCGGCCACAGCGAGTTGCTTCGTCCCCAGTCGATAAGGTCATCCAGCACACCCACCACCACGTTGGTGCCGCCCTCGTTGAGCTGCTTCACCAACTGTTCCAGGGTTTCGTTGTCTTTAAACTCCTCGTAGGGGATTGATTTGATTGTTGGTTTCTTTGTTACTTCCATTTCAGCGCTCCTTTCCTCCAGGCATAAGCAAGACCCAGAATTAAAATGAACAGGAAGAACAATACACCCATCAGTCCCGCCACACCCAGGTCGCGTGTCACCACTGCCCAAGGGAACAGGAACACCGTTTCCACCTCAAACATCAGGAAGAGGATGGCAAACAGGTAGTAGCCCACGCGGAACTTCATCCACGAGCCTCCGCGCGTGGGGAGTCCGCATTCGTAGGGCTCCATCTTCTGCTCGTTGTATGAGCGGGGCGAGATGAGCCACGACAGCAGCACCACGATGGCTACAAAAGCAATTGCCGTCAAAACGACGGTCACAAGCATTGTAAAGTTCATTCTGATTTATATAATATTGTAAATATTAAACGATAAAATGCACAACCTTTCCGGCAGTTTTGCTATTGCTTCCGGTAGGGTTATACAACTATGAATCAATGTAAATGGGGGTAGGGGTCAGGTAATGATTTTCCTGAATCCGTAGATATAGTAATCTTTCGGATTGATTAATTCAGGTGTGGGGTGTATACAGAATCTCTGTACTCTTTGTTTCATAAAGGAATAGAGTTGTGCCTGCAGCATTCTGTCTGATTCGATCGGTTGCTTCAGGTTTCGGGCCTTTTCTGTAGTGGATATTTTTCGATAGGCAGAAAGTTTGTCCATGCGTTCACACGATTCTTCGATGAATTGTTGAGGTGTGTCTGTTTGTGTCAAGAAACACTGTCCGGCATGGGGCTTCATGTCAAAAGATGATGGTGCATCCGTCCCAATTGTTGAGGCAGACATATGTGCCCAAATGGCAAATATCATTATAATCAGGCTTTTAACGAACGAAGTCATCTTTTGTCTTTTTCTGATAGCTGTTTTAAAACTGCAAAATTAGTATAAAAAAGCGTTTCTTTTGTTCTATTTTTCTTTTAATCGTCCTTATTTAACATTTTTTTTGTCGTGACGGAATGTGAACTTTTTTGCGTTGTTCATTTTCTTGGTGAAAGATGTGCCTGAAAAATTGCATTGCTTTCTTCTCTTTTTTGTCTTTGTTTGGAAAGTCCTTCGGATTTTAGACTTTTTAAACTAAAATTGCAATCTCCACCTTGCAAAATCTGGAAAATTTGTTTTTTCAAGCTTTTGCAAACCTTTATCCTAGGATTGATGATGGGGTAAAAGCCTGTAAAAGCTTTCTTCCCCTCAAAATTAAGTCGTACTTTTGTCGCGCAAAGTGCATGCAAATAGAAATTAATTCAATAAAAGTATTAAAAACTATGGCAGATAGTAAAGAAAGACTTTTCTCTGACTTTGCGCCGGTGTCTACCCAAGAGTGGTTGGACAAAATTAATGTAGATTTGAAAGGCGCTGACTTTGAAAAGAAATTAGTGTGGAAAACCAATGAGGGTTTTAAGGTTAAACCGTTCTACCGCAAGGAAGATTTGGAAAATCTGAAGACAACCGATGCTCTTCCCGGTGAATATCCTTATTTGCGCGGAACCAAGAAAAGCGACAATACTTGGTATATACGTCAAGACATTGTTGTTTCCAACGTGAATGAAGCCAATGCAAAGGCGCTCGACCTGTTGATGAAGGGGGTTGACTCTTTAGGTTTCAGAATCAATGCAAAAGAACTTTCTCCCGAATTTATCAAGAACTTGCTTGCTGGCATTCATGCCGAGGCTGTAGAGCTGAATTTCTACACTTGCCAAGGACATACCCAGGAGTTGGCAAAGTTGTTGGTGGCTTATTATAAAGAGCAAGGATATAATCTTGCCAATCTGGTCGGATATATTCATTTCGACCCTATGGAAAAGACGCTTGCCAAGGGTAAAGACGTAAAGGCATTGCTTCCTCAGGCAAAAGAAATCGTGGAAGTGTTGAGCGAATTGCCCGGTTACCGTTGCATCGGAGTCAGCGCTTTGACACTCAACAATGCCGGTTCGTATATCGCACAAGAGTTGGGATATGCATTGGCTTGGGGAAATGAATACCTCCAGCTCTTGACGGCGGCCGGTCTTCCTGTCGATGTTGCAGCCAAGAAAATCAAGTTCAATTTCGGCATCAGCTCCAATTATTTTATGGAAATTGCCAAGTTCCGTGCTGCCCGCATGTTGTGGGCAAACATTGTGAAGGCTTACGCCCCTCAGTGTGACTGTGCTTGCAAGATGGTGGCTCATGCCGAGACCTCAAATTTCAACCTCACCCTGTTTGATGCCCATGTGAACCTGTTGCGTACACAGACCGAGGCTATGAGTGCGGCTCTTGCCGGTGTACATTCTATCACAGTGCTCCCATATAATAAGGTATATGCTGAAGGCGATGAATTTGCCGAGCGCATTGCCCGCAACCAGCAGTTGCTGTTGAAAGAAGAGTGCCACTTCAACAAGGTGGTCGACCCCGCTGCCGGCTCATATTACATCGAGAATCTGACGGCTTCCATCGCTCAAGAGGCATGGAAACTCTTCTTGCAGGTTGAGGATGAAGGCGGATTTTTGGCAGCAGCCGAAGCCGGAAAGATACAAGCAGCAATCAACGAGAGCGGAAAAGCCCGTCACATTGCAGTTGCCAAGCGCAAAGAGATTCTGTTGGGAACCAACCAATATCCCAACTTCACTGAGCTTGCCGATGGCAAGACTCCGCTGGCAGCCCATGCTTGTTGCAAGAGCGGTCACGCTGCCACTCAGTGTGCCCACCCCTATGCAACCTTGGACAACACCCGCGCGGCAGCCGATTTCGAGGCACTCCGTCTTGCTACCGAGGCTTCGGGCAAGCGTCCGAAGGCATTTATGCTCACCATCGGCAATCTGGCCATGCGTCAGGCGCGTGCCCAGTTCTCATGCAACTTCCTGGCATGTGCCGGTTACGAGGTTATCGACAATTTGGGCTTCCCCACAGTCGACGAGGGTATCGAAGCTGCCATGAAGGCAGGGGCAGACATTGTGGTGCTTTGTTCAAGCGACGATGAGTATGCCGAATATGCAGTTCCTGCCTATCAGGCATTGGACGGACGCGCCATGTTCATTGTTGCAGGTGCACCGGCATGTATGGATGAGTTGAAGGCTGCCGGCATCGAAAACTTCATTCATGTTCGCTGCGATGTGTTGGAAACGTTGAAAGAGTATAACGCTAAATTACTGAAATGATCATGAGAAAGAATTTTAAGAATATCGATATATATGCCGGTTTCCAAGCTCAGGATGGGGCTGAATGGCAAAAACAGAATCAGATTGAAGCCGACTGGAAGACTCCCGAACAGATTCAGGTAAAGCCGGTCTATACCAAAGAAGATCTTGAGGGGATGGAGCATCTCGACTATGTGGCAGGTATTCCTCCCTATCTGCGTGGCCCCTATTCCATGATGTACACTTTCCGTCCGTGGACCATCCGCCAGTATGCCGGATTCTCTACCGCTGAAGAGAGTAACGCCTTCTACCGCCGTAACTTGGCTTCAGGTCAGAAGGGATTGTCAGTGGCATTCGACCTCCCCACTCACCGCGGATACGACCCCAACCACGAACGCGTGGTGGGCGACGTGGGTAAGGCGGGTGTATCTATCTGCTCGCTGGAGAACATGAAGGTGCTCTTCGACGGTATCCCCTTGAACAAGATGTCCGTGTCGATGACCATGAACGGAGCCGTATTGCCTGTGCTTGCTTTCTACATCAATGCCGGACTTGAGCAGGGCGCCAAACTCGAAGAGATGGCAGGAACTATCCAGAACGACATCCTCAAAGAGTTCATGGTGCTCAACACCTACATCTATCCGCCCGCATTCTCCATGAAGATTATCTCAGACATCTTCGAGTATACTTCACAAAAGATGCCTAAGTTCAACAGCATCTCCATCTCAGGTTATCACATGCAAGAGGCAGGTGCCACGGCCGACATCGAGTTGGCTTACACCCTTGCCGATGGTCTTGAGTACCTTCGTGCCGGTGTGGCTGCAGGTATCGACATCGACGCCTTTGCTCCGCGCCTCTCATTCTTCTGGGCTATCGGTATGAATCACTTCATGGAGATTGCCAAGATGCGTGCCGCCCGTATGCTTTGGGCTAAGATTGTGAAGCAGTTCAACCCCACAAATACGAAATCGTTGGCTCTCCGTACCCACTCACAGACATCCGGTTGGTCGCTCACCGAGCAAGACCCCTTCAACAACGTGGGACGTACCTGCATCGAGGCGATGGCGGCTGCACTCGGACACACCCAGTCGCTCCACACCAATGCGTTGGACGAGGCGATAGCCCTGCCCACCGATTTTT
>JAFUPU010000114.1 GCA_017472635.1 Bacteroidaceae bacterium | reverse complement strand
TCCATTCACTGACACTCAAAACGAAACTAGGCAAGCCTGCCTGCATTCTAAAGTGGTCAAATTCGACCACTTTAAAACTGGAGTTGTGAATCATTTCCCAAGTCCCCAAAAATTCAATAGTATAACGGTTTCGAAGCCAGTTCTTTATGACATCAGCAGCACGACTTTCTCCTCCTCTTGCATTTGCCATACCTGTAAAGATATATAATCCTTTTCATCTTGCTGCAATACGGTTATCTCCGTGTTTTGTACAATGATTTTTGCCATAAGCAATTATTCTGATTTATCATTTCGCTCACAAAATTAACATAAAGCAATTAGAATACAAAACATATCGGCTATTTTTTATAGAAACAGAACGTAAGTGTATAAAAAAGGGCAAGCCCCTCAGCCTTACCCTTTTCCATTTTCTACCCTTCCAACTCTTCAGCAATGATACGAAGAGTTTCTTTTTTGTAATCCCGGCGATTGTATGACCCACCCCAACAAATTATATTGGATTGTCAACTATCACCTTACAAATTATTCTTATTTATCAGATTCACCACGACCTTTACCATCACATCCTTTTCCTCCGTGTGGCTTTCGGCTATCATCAATGTGAGTGCGACCAAAGTATTGTCGGCAATACGCTTTCTGCCGTCCTCACCATAGAGGATACCGTTCTTTTCCATAAACCAAAGAAACAGCATGGCAGCTATGCGCTTGTTTCCATCGCTGAACGAATCGCTCCACCTTGATATCTTCATTGATGGCATAGCCTTTTACCAAATATTCTTTCAGTACACGGTTTGCCCATTGGCGGAACTGTACACCTCGCTTGCTTTTTACTCGGTAGCCCACAGAGATGATGACATCAAGACTATAGAAAGGAACCGTTTTTTTGACTCCATTAACGTGTAAAAAATGCACGTTATTCGATTGCACGAGTTCCCCTTCTTTGAAAACATTTATAATGTGCCTTCTGATATTAGACTCTTCACGACTAAATAGTTCCGCCATTTGACTTGTATTCAGCCACACGGTTTCGTTCTCCATCTTCACCTGAAGATTTGTACCGCCATCTTCAGTAGTGTATATGATAATTGATGATTCACTTTTTTCCATGACATCTTTTCGCTAAAGAGGTATTCGCCCACAAAATTAACATAAACCAATCAGAATACAAAACATATTGGTTGTTTTTTTACAGATTCATAGCAGGCATTCCATAATTATTCCGTACCTTTGCGCACGAAAGCATCACGAGCAGTGTAACCACTGCACCAACCGAGCAGGGATGCCACGGTGGTCAAGTTACGATGCGGGCAATTGATAATAAACAATTTATTAACGTCAAAAAACATCCGATTATGACAAACATTGATTCTTACGCTCAAGCGCGTATCGGCTTCTACGAAGCACGTTTCCAACGTGAAACAACCGACCAACTTGTAAATGATTTCAACACACTTTCCGCATCTCGTGGATGGACGGCTGAACGTTCTACTTCTCCCATGCATTGATAAAAGAGATGCGACAAAGAGGCATCGACCTATCAGCTTTCTGCCAAAGAACATCCAACGGTGAATTATCTTCTGTCAGCTACCGACTTGTAAGGTATGACCAAAAAAGTCTTACGCTGATACCCGTCAACTAAGCTCCCCAATAAGTGTTTCCTGAAGTATAGCAGTTATGTGGACAAGCTGAAGAAGCCGGCTTCCATAACTGATTCACATAAGTGAGTCGGTTGATTCATGTTTTGTGGGTCAGCCGATTTACTAAGGGCAAGTCGGTCGATTCACTCGAATGAGTTAACCCGGCAGCATAGCTCTTCGACCTTCTTATCTGAGCTTGTAGAAGCAGCACACCCTTTTTAATGCTTGCACATTGTACAAGAGCGGCAAATCGATGCTTTATTGATGGGCGTTTTAGACGATAGTTGGTAATTGGAAGGGGTATCTGTGACTCTTATAGAAAGAGAAAAATAGAGGAGGAGGAAGAGGAAAGAAGAAAAAAAAGGAAAAGAGAAAAGAAAAGGAAGGAAAGAAAGGGAAAAGAAGGAAGAGAGAAAAAGGAGAAAGAGAAAAAGGAAAGAAAAGAGACGAACGAAAAAAGGAAGGGGCAAATCTGCTCCTTCCTTTTATTATTTCAACGTGTATTGTTGATGCTTGATTATTCAGCACGCAAAGTGAAACGCTTGATAGCAACACTCTTGAGTTCGGGATCTGTTTCTTTCAATACCTCGCGTACAGTCTTCTTGCCATCCATGATGTCCTCTTGGTTGAGCAAGCAAACTTCTTTCAAGAACTTGCCCAGACGACCCTTGGCAATATTCTGAATCATAGCTTCGGGCAAGTTGGCAGCCTTTTCGGCAGATACAGTAGCGATGATTTCTTTAGCCTTAGCTACATCTTCTGCTGTAATCCATCCCTTAGCCATGTTGCTCTCCATGTGATCTTCGCTGTCTACGTGAGCGGGGTTGATGCCAGCTTTCTTCAAAGCAGCCTCAACAGCCTTCTGTACTTGCTCTGCCTTAGTTTTCTCGATAGCCACTTGGATTTCAGCGTTCTTCACTTCTTCAGAAACGCCATCTTCGTCGATAGCCAGCGGGTTCATAGCAGCAATCTGCATGGCAACACCCTTAGCAGCAGCCTCAGCTGACTTGTTCATAGCCACAAGTGTACAGAGTTGGTTCTTACCCTGGTGGTTGTAAACAGTTGTATATTCACCCTCTACGGTCATGTATCCGTCGAGTTCCATCTTCTCACCGGTGATACCGCTACGGTCGGTAACTGCATCCTGTACAGTACCATTACCCAAGGTCAGAGCCTTAACTTCGTCCAAAGTCTGGCACTTGTTAGCTACAGCCAGGTCAAGGATATCTTGAGTCAACTTAACGAAATCTGCGTTGTTGGCAACGAAGTCTGTTTCACACTTCAACGCGATGACAGCAGCAAAGCCACCATCAGCCTTAGCCAACACACAACCTTCAGAAGCCTCACGGTCAGAACGCTTTGCAGCTACTGCCTGTCCCTTCTTACGGATAATCTCCATTGCCTTATCGATATCGCCTTCTGCTTCAGTCAGGGCGTTCTTGCAATCCATCATACCAGCACCGGTCATTTTGCGGAGCTTGGTAATTTCAGCCATTGTTACAGCCATTGTTATTCCTTTCTTATTTTAATGTTTATACTATTCTTGTTAAAAAACAGAGATGTGTCAACATGCTAAATCTCCGGTTTTACGGAACCTTGAAGTGCCGCATGGTGATTACACATCAGCACATTAGCACATTGACACATCAGCCTTATCAAGCCTCTTCAGTAGCAGCAGGAGCCTCAGCAGCAGGAGCCTCTTCAGCCTTTGCTACACGAGCCTTAGAAGCGCCTCTCTTGCGAGTAGGCTTTACAGGAGCTTCGCCTGCAGCTTCCATATCTACTTTTTCAGCTTTTCTCTCTTCGAGACCTTCGAGGATGGCAGCGCAACAAGCGTCGAGGATAACCTCTACAGACTTGGTTGCATCATCGTTTGCGGGGATTACGAAGTCGATATTGTTAGGATCTGAGTTGGTATCAACGATTCCAAACACAGGGATACCCAAACGGTTAGCCTCGCGTACAGCAATATTCTCTTTCAATACGTCTACAACGAAAAGAGCAGACGGCAGACGAGTCAAATCAGCGATAGAACCGAGGTTCTTGTCCAACTTGGCACGCTGACGAGAGATTTGCAGAATCTCGCGCTTTGAAAGGTTTGAATAAGTACCATCGCTTGTCAACTTGTCGATGGTAGCCATCTTCTTCACAGCCTTACGGATAGTGGGGAAGTTGGTGAGCATACCACCCGGCCAACGTTCGATTACGTAGGGCATATTTACAGATGCAGCTTTCTCAGCTACTACCTGCTTAGCTTGTTTCTTAGTAGCAACAAACAGGATTCTCTTTCCTGATTTAGCAATTTGCTTCAATGCTTCAGCAGCCTCGTTTACCTTGGCAGCAGTCTTATGGAGGTCAATGATGTGAATACCATTGCGTTCCATGAAAATATAAGGAGCCATGGCGGGATTCCACTTTCTCTTCAAGTGACCGAAGTGGCAGCCGGCTTCCAATAATGTATCAAAATTGATTCTTGACATTGTTTTTCTTTTTTTAAATCGTTTACTTTCTTTTTAGCTATCGCTTTAACCGCCTGTTTTACCGGGCAGTTTTGTTGTTCACCAACCATTGGGTAGTCTCCTGTCCGAAAAAAGAATCCCAACAGTTTAGATTCTAAACGCAATTCTTGTCAGTTTTGCAAGTCGTCAAGTTATGAGTCAATAAGTCTGTGAATCTTACAAACCAGCAACTTATAAACTTTAAGACACAAGCACTCAAATTAACGCTTACTGAACTGGAATCTTCTACGAGCTTTGGGGCGTCCCGGTTTCTTACGTTCAACAGAACGCGGGTCGCGAGTCATGAAGCCTTCAGCACGCAAAGTCTTCTTGTCTTCGGGGTTGATTTTCACCAATGCGCGGGCGATAGCCAGACGCAAAGCCTGTGACTGACCGGTGAAACCACCACCATACAGATTTACCTTAATATCATATTTCTCGGCTACTTCCAACTTGTTCAACGGTTGTTTAACCACGTATTGAAGAATTGTTGAAGGGAAGTATTCAGTAAGGTCTCTCTTGTTAATTGTAATCTTTCCTTCGCCTTCGCTTACATAGATGCGGGCAACAGCGCGCTTACGACGGCCTAATGCATTTACTACTTCCATATCTTACTTAAGTGTATTAATATCGATTAACTTCGGATTTTGAGCCTCGTGTACGTGTTCGCTTCCTGCGTAAACATAAAGATTACCCAATTGTTTAGAAGCCAACCGGTTTTTAGGCAACATTCCTTTTACTACTTTCTTCAACAGTTTCTCTTCACCGTTGGGGCGAGCCATCAATGCGGCAGGAGTCATCTCTCTTTGTCCGCCGGGATATCCGGTATGACGGAGATAGATTCTGTCTGTCCACTTGTTTCCTGTCAATTTCACTTTACTTGCATTGATAATAATCACATTATCACCGCAATCAACGTTGGGAGTAAAGTTAGGTTTGTACTTTCCTCTCAACAACTTTGCAACTTTCGTACCGAGACGGCCCAAAACCTGATCGGTAGCATCGACTACGACCCATTCTTTAGTCGCAGTCACCTTGTTTGCAGAAATGGTTTTGTAACTTAAAGTATTCACTCTAATTCTTTTTTAATTGTTAACTACTAAAAAACATTTTCAGCACACCACCGCTCTTCTCGGACACCGAAGAGCACTAACATGCTATAAATTAATCTCTTATCTCTTTTTGATAATAATCGGCCTGCAAAGATACGCATTTTTTCTCAACTGACAAGGTTTTCGGCATGCTTTTTTCACTATCTTACAGAAATAGGCCTATTTAGGGGTTGTTTACCTCTCTTTTTCAGAAATTCTTTCTCACCGGCTTTTACTATATATAATAAGGTATAGAGAAACGATTGCCGGCTTGTCAACCGAAGGTCAACAGAAAAGAGGCTCCCCTGCCATGGTGACTGCTAAGTCTCAAGTCTCCTCCATGCAGGCGCATAATCTGCCTGCTCAAACAGAGTCCGACTCCCATACCTCCCGATTTGGTGGTATAAAAGGGCAGGAATATCTGCTCTTTCATCTCTTCAGGCACTCCCCTCCCATTGTCAGTGACCCGGATGCACGAAGTGCCGTCTGCCTCGGTGGCTACGACTTGGATGGTTGCATCGTCCATACCCTCGGTGGCTTCATGGGCATTCTTTATCAGGTTGGTCAACACCTGTATCAGCTGTTCGGCATCCGCACAGATGGTCATATCTTTTCCCCACGAGAAGGTTACCGAGGGGATATCTCCCATCAGCCTCTGCACCTTACGGAAAAGTTCTTCCACGCTCACCTCTGCACGGTCGGGGGTCGGAAGGTGTGACAACATACGATACGAATCAAGGAAATTCTTCATCGTACAGCATTGGTCATAAATAATCTCTGCGCTCTCTTCCATCCGTTTGCCCGCATATTTTGCCGGATTCTTTGTCATATCGCTCGACAGAGAGATGACAGGGGTGAGGGTATTGCGCAACTCATGTGCCATGATGCGGAGCACCCGGTCGTAATAGAGTTTCTTGTATTCTATATCCAACAGGTTATCTTTGAAAGAGGCCACTATCCGATTCATGTTTTCATAGATATTGCCCAACGTCTTGTCGCGGGTCGTCGGAAACTTTATCATATAGTCGTGCCCTATCAGCGAACGCAAAAAATAGTTGAACTGGTTGGGCAAAAGGGTCGCCTCTTTGAGCAGGCGCCATACCAGCCATACCACGAAGAGCAGCAATGGGACGATAGCAGCCATACCCCATCCTGCCGTCCATCCCCATACCACCACTCCGCCCAACACCACAAGGGCTATGGCTATGACGAGAAAACGCATTTGATAAGGAAACATACTCATACCACTATCCCGTATTTCTTCAACTTACTGTAGAGTGTCTGCCGGCTGATGTCGAGACGCAGCGCCGCCTCGGTGATGTTGCCCTTACACTCCATCAACACCTCTACGATATGCGACCGTTCCATCTCGTCAAGTGTCATCTTCATGACTGTATCGTGGCGGTTTATCAGGTCGTCGGCTTTCTTCACCTTTTCGTTCTGTTGTTGCCGGTACCTGCGTTTGTCTATAGCCGCCAGCAGCTTGTTGGTCAGCGTCTCGTTGTCCCATGGTTTGGTGATGAAATCTTCTGCTCCCTCTTTCATCGAGGTAATGGCAAGGTCTATGTCAGCAAATGCGGTAATCATCACCACCGCCGGAGGATTGGGCACGCTTTTGATATACCGCAACCAGCTGACACCCTCTTCACCGGTTATCTTTTGTGCATTGAAGTTCATGTCCAACAGCACTACGTCGACACACTCTGCCGCAAGGATAGAGACAAGCAACCCGGGATGGGGCAATGTCACCACCGAAGCAAAGACATCCTCGAGTACAAGCTTCAACGATTTCAACACCGCCTGATTGTCATCTACGACCACAACTTTATAATCATACATCGTTCTCTGTTTTTTTTGCAAAAATAGGTATTTTTTCATCGCTCACTGTCCAATAATTGGACGTTTTGCACTTCCAAAATACTGTTTTTTCATTTTTTCATAGTTTATCGGTTCTTCTATCTCTATTTTTGCAAACAGATTTTTCTCCCGTTGGGAAAATATTTTTTCCTCACCTGAGAAAAAAAATCTCCCCCGTAGCGAAAAAAACGGGGGTATACAACGATGAAGCTGACCCTCACCCGGCAAAGGCTTACCCACCCCTCCCACTAAGGAGGGAACTTGAGATAAACAGACCATAAAGTTAACATTTCTCTCTCTAAAGGGAACATGAACCGACAATGAGAACAACCATCCTCCTGCTACTGACCACCTTAAGCCTGACTGCAAGCGCACAGGGAGAGACAGAAGAACGCCCCGAGTTGCAACTGACCCTCGGTGAGGTTATCCGTTTGGCACAAGAGCGGTCGCCCAGTGCCATTGCCGCACGCCATACCTTAGAGGCAGCGGAGTGGAACTACCGTTTCTACAAGGCAAACTACCTGCCCTCGGTAACATTGGAGTCCAACCCCAGCTACAGCCGCAGCATAAATAAGATTACCCAGCCGGACGGCACCTACAATTACTTAGAGCAGAACAGCCTCTCCACCGACCTCTCGCTGAGTATCCGACAGAACATCGCTCTGACGGGCGGAACCTTCTCTGTCACCTCGTCGGCCGAACGGCTCGACCTCTTCAAGGAGGGAGAAAGCAGCCTCACCTCGTACAGCACCCAACCCGTCTATATCGGCTACAGCCAGTCGCTCTTCGGATTGAACTCGCTCAAGTGGGACCGCCGCATACAGCCCGTGGTCTATCGCGAGGCGTGCAAGCAATACAACGAGACGATGGAGCTGGTGGCTTCGCAGGCATGCAACTACTTTTTCGCCTTGGCAAAGGCACAAGCCGACCTCGACATTGCCTCGTTCAACCATGCATCAGCCGACACGCTCTACCGCTTTGCGCAGGGACGTTACAACATAGGCACCATCACCGAGAACGAGATGTTGCAACTGGAGGTGAACAAACTGAACGAAGAGGCAAACCGCATCAATGCACAATTTTCGGTAGAAGACCAAATGCAGAGTCTACGCTCTTACTTGGGCTTGCACGACAATGTGGATATCCGCGTGGTGCTGGAAGACTCGGTGCCCCACTTCATCGTCTCTGCCGACGAAGCGCTGACGCTTGCCTACGAGCATAGCCCCGACCCCGAGTACTTCAAGTACCGTCGTCTGCAAAGCGACCGTAACTTAGCCTCTGCCAAAGCCAATGCAGGACTGAAAGCAAACATCTACCTGCAGTTCGGATTGACCCAAACGGGCAACGAGCTGAAGAGTGCCTACCGCGACCCTATCAACTCACAGGCCGCCAGCATCAGCCTGTCACTGCCCATCCTCGACTGGGGACGCGGACGCGGACAAGTCAAGGTGGCACGCTCAAACCGCGAGCTGACCTACCTGCAGGTGGAACAGAGCGAACGCGACTTCAAAGAGAATGTGCAACGCATCGTACGCCAGTTCAACCAACAAGCGGCACAGATGACCATCGCCTCGAAGACCGACTTCACCGCCGAACGACGCTATGAGGTGGCACGACGCCTCTACCTGATGGGCAAGAGCACCATCCTCGACCTCAATGCGGCTACCAGCGAAAAGGACACTGCACGACGCAACCACATCAGTGCCCTGAGCAACTATTGGAGCCTTTACTATACCCTACGGAGCCTTACGGGGTATGACTTTGAGAGGAAGGAGAAGATTGAGTACGGACCCCATCCCGACCTTCCCCAAGGGGAAGAAGTAAATACTATAAGAACAAGAGTGAAATAATTTATAAACAAAGAAGACTCCTCATCCTCAAAACTATCCACTCCCCTCCCTTGTGGAGGGGCAAGGGGGAGGGTCCGCTAATATTTTACACATATGGACATCCAACTGAAAAAACGCCCTTGGTACGTTCGCTACAGATATTATCTGATTGGGGCTGTAGCATTCATCGGACTGATAGTGTACACCATCAGCCAATCCATGGGACCCCGCAAACAACGCATCGACACTGAGCGTATTCAAATCGCCGAGGTCAAAACCGACCACTTCATGGAATACGTAGATGTAGAGGGAGTGGTACAGCCCTTCCTCACCATTCAGGTGAACGCCAAAGAGGGAGGCAGCGTGGCACGCATCGTAGCTGAAGAGGGCAGTATGCTGGAGCAGGGAGACACTATCCTGGTACTGGTAAATCCCGAATTGACACGTTCTATCAACGACAAGCGCGATGACTATCAGAAACAGCTCATCAACTACCGCGAGCAAGAAATAGAGAGGGAGAAACAGACGTTGACCCTGCGCCAGCAGATTCTGCAAGCCCACTACGAACAGCGCCGCTTGAAGAAGAACTACGAACTTGCCAAAGAGGAGTACAACATGGGCATCAGAAGCAAAGCCGAACTGGAGGTGGCTGAAGAGGAGTACAACTTCAAAAGCCAGACGGCAGCCTTGCAGATGGAGAGCCTGCAACACGACTCCGTAGTAAGCAACCTGCGCCGACAGATGCTTGCCGATGACCTGAAGCGCGAACACAAGAAGTTTGCCCGCGAACTGGAACGGCAAGAGGACTTGGTGGTGCGTGCTCCCATCAGCGGACAGCTCAGCTACCTGCAAGCCTCACCCGGCCAACAGGTGGGAAGCGGCAGCCGCATAGGTGAAATCAAGGTATTGAGCCAGTACAAGATTCACACTTCGCTGAGCGAGTATTACATCGACCGCATCACCACCGGACTGCCTGCCTCTATCCTCTACCAAGAGAGACGTTTCCCGCTACGCATCACCAAAGTGGTGCCCGAGGTGAAAGACCGCAACTTTGATGTGGATTTGGTCTTCAATGCCGACATGCCCGACAACGTGCGTGTGGGAAAGAACTACCGCGTGCAGATTGAGTTGGGACAACCCGAAGAGACGGTGGTCATCCCGCGCGGCAACTTCTACCAAGCCACGGGCGGACTGTGGATTTACAAGATAGACGAGTCAGGCGACAAAGCCTTCCGCACCCCCATCACCATCGGGCGGCAAAACCCACAACAGTATGAAGTGACCAGCGGTCTCGCCCCCGGCGACCGCGTCATCACCACCGGCTACGACCAGTTCGGCGAGGCGGAGGTGCTGGTGCTGGGAAAATAACAAACCGGACCCCATCCCAGCCTTCCCCAAGGGGAAGGAGTGAATTGTCTTGCAAAACATTTTACTCCCCTCCCTTGGGAGGGGCAGGGGGAGGGTCCACTACTACTTTTTAACTTATGAACATCTTTGAAACCCTGCGGGCCATGTCCCGCTTCAAGGCCCATACGGCCATCAACATTGCCAGCCTCGCACTGGGGCTGACCTGTGCACTCACCATCCTGCGGTACGTCCATCAGGAACTGACCGTAGATAGCCACTATGCCGACTTGGAGAATACCTACATCATGCTCACCGAGCGGGAAGGAGATTCCACCCCCAGAATCGGTTGCGACGATAACCGCAACGAAGAGGAGGGGTGGCTCTATCCCAGCCGTGCCCCCGAGGTGGAAGAGGCGGCTGAGTTCTGCATCCTCCAACAACTCATGGTAGAGACGGAGAACCGGGAGTTCTCCCTCAACGCCATGGCGGCAGACAGTGTCTTCTTCAACATCGCCCGCTTCCCCCTGTTGGCAGGAAGCAACCGGTTGGAGGGGCCCAACGACATCATCCTGACCGACGAAGCTGCCCGCCGACTGTTCCCCGACGGGGACCCGCTGGGCAAGACCATCAAGGCACTGCGCGGTGATGTGTTCACGGTGAAGGGCATAGTGGGAAAGCCCGCGTGCAAGAGCACCTTCTTGTTCGACATCGTCTTCAACTACCACCGTGGCGACCATTGGAACTACGTCTCTCAGAAACTGCTCCGCCTGCGGCCGGGCACCGACATCAATGACTTCAACGAACGCAACGGACTGTTCTTCTACAGCAAGGTATGGGAGTACAACCTGCGCTACCTGCTCTTCCCCATGAAGGAGCTGTACTTCCACCCCTCCTACGGCCTTTGGCTGGACGACCAGACCTGCAAGGGCAATGCCGAGAACGTGCGCATCCTCAGCATCGCAGCAGCCATCCTGCTCTTCATCGGCATCTTCAACTTTGTGAACGTCTATACGGCTATCCTGCTCCGACGGGGCAAGGAGATAAACATCCGCCGCATCTATGGTGCCACGCGCAGCCACCTCTTTGCCTGCCTCTTTGTGGAGAATCTGGTGCAGGTGACTGCCGGGCTCGTCCTGGCGTGGATGTTCATCGACCTCTCGCAACCCTTGATGGAGCAATACTTAGGCATCCCGCAAATGAGCTACAAGGCATTTGACTGGCAGATGTCGCTGGCACTGCTCGTGGGACTGCCCTTCGTCACCACGCTCTACCCCTTCTGGCGCCACGTACATGAGAGCCCCATCACCTCCATGCAGGGCGTGGGTGTCATGGGAAGACCGGGACAGTCGCGCAACGTCTTCCTCTTCCTGCAATACGTCATCACCTGCACGCTCACCGTCTTTGCCCTATACTTCATCAGCCACCTGCACCACATTCTCCACACCGACATGGGGTACAACACGCGGAACATCGTCACCGCCACCCTCAGCAGCGAGGAAGGAACCTACAACATCCGTGACAAAGAGGAATGGGAAAAACAGCGGAAGAAGACAAAGAGCGACGGTGTCCGTCTGACCCGCCTCTTGGACGAGTCGCCCCTTATCACCCATTGGTGTAACCCACAGGGAATGCCTTACCAAATGGTGGAAGGAGCACGCGGCATAGACATCATCCACAACGGACAGACCATCGAAGTACTCAAGGGCGACCTTACCAAGGGATACCAAGCCATGATGGGCTACGAATTAGCGGCCGGCCGCCTGTTCACCGACGAGGAATACGCTGCATGGAAGTCCTACATCTGCATCATCAACGAGTCGATGGCCCGCCTGCTGGGCATCACCGACCTGGCCGATGCCCATGTGCAGACAGCCCGCCGCCTGTGGTTCAGTTGGTCTTCTAACGGTTCTGAGCAAGAGGAGATGAAGACCAACCCGCCCTACCGCGTGATGGGCATCATCAAGGACTTCAAGACGGGACACCCGACAAGCCCCACGCGCCCCCTCATGTTCACACCCGACAGGGACGGCTTCGGCCGCCACCCCTTCGAGTTCTATGCCTCGTACCCCGAGGGACGGCGGGCCGATGTGGTGGATTTCCTGGTGAAGCTCCACGCCGAGGTGGGCAATGGTGAGCTGAAGTACAGCTTCATCGAGGACGAATTAGACACTGTATTCGACGACGACCGCCGCACGGTGCACATCTACACCACCTTCAGCGTGGTGGCCATCATCATCTCCTGTCTGGGAGTGCTGGGACTCTCGCTCTTCGACATCCAGCAGCGCCGACGCGAGATAGCCCTGCGCAAGGTGCATGGAGCCACCGTCCGCCAAGTGTTCGGTCTGCTGATGAACCGCTACGTGACCATCATGGCAGCAGCCTTTGCCGTCAGCATCCCGCTCGTGCGCTGGCTCATCCACGCCTACACGGCCGACTTTGCCACCCGCGCCCCTATCAGCCTGTGGCTCTTCGTAACCGCCGCACTGCTCATCGGAGGCATCTCCATCGGTGCCCTCTACGTGCAGGTGCACCACGCAGCGCACATCCCTCCGGCAGAGGCGATGAAGAGGGAGTAGAACTTACCTGAAAACCAAATGTCCAATAATTGGACGTTTTGAGGGGTAAAAAGGCAATTAATCGGAGAAATCGCTTTTTTTACGGTATTGTTACCTAACTTTGCAAAGAGAATAAGAAGTACAAAAGTTGAAATTGGCTTGATGAAACCGACTGAATCGGCTATCAAAACAGGGCTAAGACGCAACAAGAGTTTGTTCAAAACCTATAAACATATGTTCAAAGCCTATAAACACATGTTCAAAGCTTATGAATACACATTCAAAGCTTATAAACAAAGTTTAATCGCCCTTTAGAAGGAGAATAATGCAGGAGATTCCTGTTTCTTTCCACGGCAGACGACATATTGAGTTACAGACAACAAGAAAAGAATATGATACTACAGAATTTGAGACTCGCCTGGCGGCAACTGGTAAAGTACCGTCTGCAATCAGCGGTCAGCGTCATCAGTTTGGGCATCGGTTTCGCCTGCTTTGCACTGGCAATGCTATGGATAAGGTATGAACAGACGTACGACATGCAGCATGCTGAAGCAGAAAGGCTCTATGTGGTGATGGAGAAAAGTGACTTTCTGAACTCACGCGCCCGGTTGGGAGAGTATTTGGCTTCCCAGCTGCCTGAAGTGGCACAAGGCTGCGGGATAGATGCGTATAAAAACCAAATCCGCATAGACGGCATCAAGCATTTCTACCAACATATATGCTGCGACAGCAGCTTTCTGTCCCTCATGAAAGTGGAACTGGTAGAAGGGAATGCCGACTTCTGGATGCACAAAAACCAACGGGCGGTCACCCAAGAGTTCGCCACCCGAATGTGGGGCACGGAAAGCGCCATAGGCAAGAAGTTGCAAAGCAGTTACAACGATGACGAATACACCGTGACGGCTGTGGTACGCGGATACGGCGAACACAGCAACTTCCCGTTTGACATCCTTGAAGGAGGCCAAAAGGTCTCAGAATGGAGCATTGGCGGATACGAGACACTGGTACGCCTGCATCCGAATGTAGATGAAGAAGCCTTCCTGCACAAGATTGACACACTGCGGATTCGCGTTGGGAACTATGACTATAGCGGACTGAAGGCTGTCCCCTTGACCGAACTCCGCCAGCTGAAGACAAACACCACCGACACAGACCGCTTAGGCAGCAGTGAGGGCCTCATCCAGTTCCGCCACATCCGACTGATAGCCTTAGCCGGTGCACTGCTCATCCTGTCGGGCTTACTGAACTACCTGACGATGTTCATCAACCGCATCATCATCCGCCGGCGCGAAGTGGTATTGCGCACAGCCTTGGGTGGCACTACGTGGAACATCATGGGCATGTTCTTCACCGAATATCTGTTGTTACTCATCATAGCCTTGGGATGCGGTCTGTTTTTCATGGAGATGCTGTTGCCCCGGTTCCAAGAACTGACAGGCGTCAGCTCGACGCGCAGTGCCATCTATGCCGAGGCGACACTCTACTCTTTGGCAGTCATGCTGGCGGGATTCCTGCTATCGGTACCTGCCATCAGCTACTTCCGCCATCGGTCGGTACAACACACGTTGCAAGGACGGGGCGTACAACACACTTATCAAAGCTTCCGCAAAGCCAGTGTGGTGGTACAACTCATCATCAGCACCGGTTTCATTTTCTGTACCACCGTGATGATGAAGCAGCTGGATACGTTACGCCACACCGACCCCGGATTCCAAAGAGCCAACATGGCTGTGCTGCAGGTATTCGACACCCAAACGAACCGACGTTTCGCCCAACACCTGAACGAAATGCCCGACGTGGAGGAGTGGTTCAACACCTATCCCCTATTTCCCCGTCTGTCAATGGTCACGATATTCCTCTACCCTGAAGAGGGAGACAAAATAAAAGATGCTGTAGAGTGTCATTTTCTCAATGAGAAAAGAAAATTCCTGCAATTCTACGGCATACGGCTGAAAGAGGGAAACTGGGTGGAAGATAACAGCACCAGCCACGACATCGTGGTGAACGAAGCACTGCTGAAGGCTTTGAACATCACCGACCCTATCGGCAAAAAGTTGCGAGGGTACGGCAAGCAAGACATCTACACCATCGTAGGAGTGATAGAGGACTTTTACTATCAGGCTCCCACCGTGCCTGCAAGTCCGCACGTGTTTTGCAACAATTCCGACTTCTACTCTTTTGGACGCAACTTGCCCTACATTTTCCGTTACCGGGAAGGGACGTGGCAGCAAGTGAAGGCACACATCGAATCGCTGTTGGAAGAACAGGCAGAGGGGAAAAGGACATATGTTTTATGGAACTGCGAAGAGGAGTTTGAAAAACTCATAGCTTCAGAACTGACGCTCCGCAAGCTGATGACAGCCGTGTCGCTCGTGTGCATCCTCATCTCACTCTTCGGCATATGGTCAATGATCATGCTCAACTGCGAGCAACGGAGGAAAGAGATAGCCGTGCGCAAAGTGTTTGGTGCCACGGCAGGCAGCATACTGTGGAAATTCTTCCAAGAATACATGCTATTGCTCCTCATTGCCACCGCCATTGCATTCCCCATCGGCTACCTCTGCATGAAGTCGTGGGTTGAACAGTACGTCATCCAGACGTCTGTCCCCTGGTGGCTCTATGCCGGCATCTTCCTTGCCACTGCCCTGCTCGTCACCCTCTGCATCGGCTGGCGGGTGTGGAAGACGGCTCATGCCCGTCCGGCAGAAGAGATTAGCAAAGGATAAACAAGTATCCCCCACCCCCTCCCGCAAAGATGGGGCTTGAAATGAACTGAATTAAAAACTTCAACTATTAGTATTATGATTAGAACTGAAAATTTACAGAAGGTATTCCGCACAGAAGAGGTGGAAACCTGGGCGCTGCACAACGTTAGTTTAGAGGTCAAAGAGGGCGAGTTTGTTGCCATCATGGGACCTTCGGGGTGTGGAAAATCGACCCTGCTGAACATTTTAGGTCTGTTGGACACCCCCAGCAACGGAGCATACTACCTGCTGGACAAGGAGGTGAGCCAATATACCGAAAACCAACGCACCGAACTGCGCAAGGGAGTCATCGGATTTGTATTCCAAAGCTTCAACCTCATAGACGAACTGAATGTGTATGAAAACATAGAGTTGCCTCTGCTATACATGGGAGTGAATAAAGATGAACGCAAAAGACGGGTCAACGAAGTGATGGAGCGCATGGGCATCATACACCGCGAAAAGCATTTTCCCCAACAACTCTCAGGAGGTCAGCAACAGCGGGCTGCCATAGCACGTGCCGTGGTGTCGGGTCCCAAACTGATACTCGCCGACGAACCGACGGGTAACCTCGACTCGAAAAACGGACACGAGGTGATGGAACTGTTGGCGCAACTCAACCGCGAGGGAACGACAGTAGTCATGGTTACACACTCGCAAAAAGATGCACTATACGCCCAACGCATCATCAACCTGTTCGACGGACAGATTGTAGAATCATTGGAAAACAAGATGTGACAAAACCCGAGTATGGCACAAGCCTTACGTCAGTTTCTATTCACATGCCTTACTATCAGGATGCCGGCTTCGTAAAGCAACCACATAGGAAAGGCTACTACAAAAAGTGTAAAGAGATCGGACGTGGGGGTAATGAAAGCGGCAATGACAAGCAACACCACGATGACATGACGGCGGTAACGGCTCATCAACCGGGCACTGACAAGCCCCATGCGACCGAGTACCCAACAGACAACCGGAATCTCGAAAAGGAAACCCATAGAGAGACAAACCGCCATCAGTGTATCCATATAGGAATCAATGGTGACGGTGTTGGCTACTACCCGGCTCACCTGATAGGTTCCGAGAAAACGATATATCAATGGAAAGATAAGGAAATAGCTGAGCAACACCCCCAACATGAACATGACATATCCGCTACCTGCCAACCGGAGGGCATACTTCCGCTCATGGGAATAGAGTGCCGGTGAGACAAAATGAAAAAGCAGGTAAATGAGGTAAGGAGATGCGCACAGCACACCGACACAAACAGAGGCTTTGACATGGAGCAGGAACTGACGCGCCAGTCCGGTGTTGATAAGCTGTACATCGCACGCCTCCCCGAAAGAGGTTCCTCCCGAGGCAAAGGTCTGCCCCAACCGGTCTATCAAACGATAGGTGAGGAAATGTCTGTCTTGGGGAGCCAGTATGACGTCGAACAACGTATCTTTGAAGAAAAAGACAACGATGGCACATACCAATACTGCAACAATCATCTTTATCAGACTGTCGCGCAATTCATCAAGATGTTCCCAAAATGTCATATGAGTGATGAATGATGAGCTACGAGCCACAAGCTATAAATTGTGGACGACAGAGGTGTGCCTGACAACCGCTTGCAACTCACAATCTACGACCGTCAGTTATTTTTCTCCTCCGGCTCTTTTTCGTTCATGCCGTCTTTAAAACTACGCACACCTTTGCCCAAGCCTTTCATCAGTTCGGGAATCTTCTTTCCCCCAAAGAAAAGAAGTACTACCAGGGCGATGATTACGATTTCTTGAAATCCTATTCCAAACATGTTTTCTCTATATTTTAAAATATTGTTCTGACTCATCGGAGTTGTGACTGACCATAAGGGATAAGGGCATCATGGCGTACACATACTCTTCTTTTTATAGTGTATCTTGCTTTAATTTCTCTACAAAGCCATCAATGCGATGCAACTGGCGGGGAATGTTGATACGCTGCGGACAATGTTTGCTGCACTGGTTGCACCCGATGCAGTGACTTGCCTGCCGCAACTTTGGGACACTGCGGTCATAACCGACCAGAAAAGCCCTTCTTGCCTCGCGGTACTTGGGGTCTTGCCGGCTCTCGGGCACATTTCCCTCATTCACACACTTGTTGTAATGAAGCAAGATGGCGGGAATGTCGATGCCATAGGGACAAGGCATACAATACTTACAGTCGTTGCAGGGGATGGTGGGATACTGGTTTATCAGCCTGCCTGTTTCAAAAAGGAACTCCTGCTCTGCCTCGGTCAGCGGCACCAAAGGTGAATAGGTGCGGATATTATCCTGCAAATGCTCCATATAGGTCATCCCACTGAGCACTGAAAGTATCATATCCGGAGTTCCGGCAAAGCGGAATGCCCACGAAGCCACACTGCTCTCGGGATTCTGTTGCTTCAGACGAGCAACAATATGGTCGGGAAGTTTCGACAATCGTCCTCCTAAAAGAGGTTCCATGATGACAACGGGAATCTGGCGCTTGGCAAGTTCATTATAGAGATATGCTGCCCCGATGTTTCCCCTCTTGGCTACGTGCCAATCTACATAGTTCATCTGTATCTGCACAAAATCCCAATGGTAACGGTCATGCAGTGCCAACAGTTCGTCAAACACCTCTTTTGAGCCATGAAACGACCATCCCAAACGACGAATGCGCCCCGCCTTACGCTCTTCCATCAAAAAATCCATCATGCCATTGTCAACATAACGGCGGCGGAAGTTCTCCATCCCCCCTCCTCCTAATGAGTGAAGCAGGTAATAGTCGATATAGTCTACTTGGAGTTCTTCAAACGAACGCCGGTACATGGCAAGAGAGTTTTCTCGTGAGGGATTGGAGAAATTTGACAACTTGGTAGCCACATAATATGACTCCCTCGGATGCCTTTTGAGGGCAATGCCCGTTGCTTTTTCAGACAGTCCTTGCACATAGACCGGGGATGTGTCGAAATAGTTCACGCCATGAGCAATGGCATAGTCGACCAACTCGTTAACAGCCTCTTGGTCAACAATCTCTCCCTTCCCCTCAGGATTGGGCTTTGTGGGCCAACGCATACATCCATAGCCCAAGATGGAGATTTTGTCGTTGCCTAATCCCGGAAAACTACGGTATGTCATCTTGTCAACAGGAACGGGACCCAACTCTCCACTGGCAGCACGCTCGTCTGCTTTCGGTTTACAACCATAGAAAACAGCTGTGCCTGCGACTGTACCAACACCCAATTTCTTTAAGAATTCGCGTCTGTTCATTGCTTTGCTTTTCGTCTCTTCGTTCTTTATACATTATTATAAAAAGGAGTTATCTCCCGACACCCACACGTCAAATCTCACGATGTCTTTCGTGTCCTTCTACATAAATGGCACTAAAAGGACGTGCCGGACACAAATGTTCACAAGCTCCGCAACCAATACACCGTTCTGTATTGATAACGGGAATCTTGGGAGCTTTCTTGTCGCCCTCAACCGTTGGAACCATCTGTATGGCACCTGTGGGACAATGACGGGCACAATTGCCACACGACTGTCCGTCGGTAAGGGGGATACAATTCTTTTTTATCCATACGGCATGCCCTATCTGTACAGAGGATTTCTCTTCACGAGTGATTGGTCGGATAGCACCAGCCGGACATACGTCTGCACACTTGGTACACTCGGGACGGCAATAGCCACGTTCGTAACTCATCTCCGGCTGCATCAGTCGGGTAAGGCTCGTTGAGGGAGCAAGCACCCCATTCGAACAGACCGACACACACAATTGACAGGCTGTGCAATGTTGGGCAAAGTGACGTATGCCCCACGCTCCAGGAGGTACCAGATGTGTCTGCCTATCGGGAGCTATCTTATCTTCAATGGCAGCCAATCCGCCATCTACTTTCATCTCTTGTGCCTTGATGGTGGCTGCAGCAACAGCCATGGCGGTAGTCGTCAAGAATGTACGACGCGAAGAATCAGACAGAGAAGACGAAGTATCACCGGCTTTAGGAGACGAATCAGAAGTTACGGAGGTATTATCAGCATGAGAATCGGCAGTCAATTGTCCTTCAAGAGAAGTACTTGCAGACCGATGAGTGTAACTGATGGCTCCTTTCTTGCATCTCTCCAAGCAATCCATACATGCCACACACCGACTGTAGTCAATCTTGTGCCCTTTCATGTCGATGCAGGATGCCTTGCAATTTTTCACACACATACCGCAGTTAATACACTTGTCGGTGTCGATAACAGGTTTCATCCACGAGAAACGTGCCACAAAACCCAACACCGTACCCACGGGACAGAGCGTATTGCAATAGGTGCGTCCGCTACGCCATGCCAATATACCTATTATTAATAAGGTGAGAATGGCAATCGCAAAAGTAACCGTACTTTTCATCCACACCGTTGTCTCATAGAAAGCATAGCTATCGGCACGCTCAGCCAAATAAGCAAGGACGTTGTTGCCCCATTGCCAAACCGGAGCCAGCAGGTTACCGGCTATACGCCCATAAGCGCTGTAGGGAGCCAACAATTTGGCAAGCATGCCGCCCCCGGCAACAAGCGAGACAGCAAACAAGACCAGCATGGCATAACGCAACCAACTTTTTGCCGGCGAATAGGAGTAACGGTTCTTTTTAGATTTTCTACCCAGTCAGGCAAAAATATCTTGCATTACCCCCAAAGGACATACAATGGAACAATAGATTCGCCCAAACAAGAGCGTAAGCAGCACAAGTGCAGCCACTATCCCTACATTCAAAGCAAGTAGAGCAGGCAGGAACTGAATCTTTGCCAACCATCCGAGCCAAGCATGAAGTGTTCCCGTAAAATCAAGGAACAACAGGGTGATGGCTATATAAAAAATGGTTGCAATAACGATTCTGGTTTTTCGCAACATACATTATATTTTTGATTTCAACAGTCCGTTCTCACCGGAATAGGTTGAAATGAGTTAATATTATGCGACAAAAATAGATTCTTTTTTCCAATTAGACGAACTTTTGGGCATATTTCCTTCTAAATACAATAATATCTGAAATTTAGATGATATTTTTGCAGAAGTTTTGGGGCAAATCACAAAAGAATATTCATTTATTCATGTTTCTACTGTAACAAATCGGGGAGCATCTGCGTCTACCTTAATGTATGCCCACAAAACAAAAGAGTAGAAACATGCATATTAGAGACAGAGAATGAAAAAGACAATCGGAATATTGACAATACTGCTGATAATGGCACAGAACGGAGTTGCGCAATCAGTCAATGACCTGTTTGATGACTTCAGCGACGAACCGGGTGCAGAATGTGTAAATGTAGTACCCTTGCTGATGGGCATTGTAAAGACGTTTGTTGCAAACGACCCGGCTGACGGTAAAATGATGAAAAACATCAAATCCATTAAAATGCTGAATGTGGAGGAATGTAGCCCCAACGTAAAGCAAGCATTTGCCCAACGCACCAAGAAGTTGAAACCCGGAGGTATGGAACTATTGATGAAAGTCAATGACAACGATGGAGAAACCACGACCATTTGGGGAAAAATGAAAAAAGAGACAGTGCGCAAGCTATTGATAGTAACTGATGACACTGTCGTACAAATAAAAGGGGACTTCAATCTGAACAAATTGTCAGAAGTGATAAAGAAGGATTCGTCAACCAACTAAAAAGATGGACACCAAAGAGTTCAAACTGAAGTTTCTGCCCCTACACAGACGGCTCTATCAAACAGCATTCCGTCTGATGAGGAATGCCATGGATGCAGAAGACATGGTACAAGAAGCTTATCTGAAGTTGTGGGAAAAGCGTAACGACCTCAGGCACGTAGAAGACTTAGAGGCTTACAGCACAAAACTGATACGCCACCTATGCCTGGACTCGCTACGACGTGTACACCCCGAAGAAGAAGAGCAGATACTCGAAGAACTGCCTATCACCAACGAGGAACACGCTGCCACAGCCTTAGAACGTAAAGACGAAACCGAATTGCTGTCAAAAATTGTAGGACTCTTGCCCAAAGGACAACGTACAGTCATAACCCTGAGAGATATAGAGGGATGTTCGTTTGAAGAGATAGAGGAGGCTACCGGATTTACTCCTGTCAACATACGGGTGATGTTGAGTCGGGCAAGGAAGAAAGTACGTGAACAAATTGAAAGAATCATGCATTATGAACGAAAATAGAATCAAAGAACTGATAACGCGCTACTACGAAGGAGCAACAAGCTTGGACGAAGAGCTGGAACTGACCCGTTTTTTTTCGCAAGAAGACGTACCCGAAGTGTGGCGAACGGAGCAAGAATTGTTCCTAAAGATGGCGAACGAAAGAGACGCCCTTTGTCCAATACCGAAGGGGTTGGAAGAACGTCTAAACGACCTGATAAACCAATGGGCTGCAGAAGAAGACAAGACTTTTCCTATCCCATCCGACAAAAGAAGAAAACTGAATGGAAACACTCCTTTAAAAGTTCTTCCCCACAAGGTTGGTTCAAACAAACCCCGACTTTGGTGGATTGTCGGGACAGCAGCCTGCCTGTTAATTGCCGGAGGTATCGGTCTGACACGGATAGAGTCAGAGACGGATGTTGCACACGTACCCCCCGAAGTGGCATATGCAGAAACAGAACGGGCACTACTGATGTTCTCAAAAACCTTAAACAAGGGGGTGGAACAGATGAACATGGTCCAACAGACCACCCAACAGATTAAAACGACCATTAATCAGACATTAAACCGAATAAACTAAATCCTATCTACAATGAAACATTCAATAATCGTCCTATTGTTCTCACTTTTGTTGAACATTCCTGCAACTCTGCAGGCAAAAACTTTTGATTTTGAGAAAATGGCAGATATAGAAGGGGTCTCTTCCGTACACATCTCCAAAGCAATGTTTAAACTTTTGTCGGGCATGATGGGGATTGAACCCGATGGGATAGACTTGAAAAGCGTAATGCCCAAACTGGAGAGCATCCAAATAATCAGTTGCGAAAAGCCTAATGTAATAGTCCGACTCAAAAAAGAGGCAGAAGCCTTCTCCACCAAAGAAGGTTACGAAGAACTGATGCGTGTGAAAGAGGATGACTCGCGCACCATCATCCTCCAGAAATTACACAAGGGCAAAGCCAACGAATACGTGCTGATAAACACCGAAGGAGAGGATGACTTCACACTTATCTTGATGAAAGGAACGCTCACCCTGGAGGAATTACAACAGCTGACAGGGAAATAGGCGCTATAAACCTTTCTCTTTACGACCCAAAGGACGGAAAACAACAATTGCATTTACCACAATCACCGTCAAAAAGAAAAGAACGCGGATTGCACGGACCTGTTTATGTCCGCTCAATCCGCGCTCTACGTTTATATCGTGAAACGATTACTTTGTCTGCAACTTTGTCTTCACAGTCTTAAAGTCATCACTCTCTGTAATAAGAGTAATCTCACCGGGATTCTGTCCGGCACGAAGAATTACAAGCGCCGAACCATGGAAGAGTTTACGTTCAGGTACTGCATGAAGTTCGTCAGATACAATATTTCCATTGTCTACACCCACAATGGTAGCATCACCCTCTACACGGAAGCGGAGCTGGCTGTTTACATCGTGGACACGACGTCCCTTGCCGTCAACTGCATAAACACGCAGGTGCTGAAGATCCATACCATCGGCTTTCCAATTGGCATTATCAGGTTCAACAACAAGTTTCTTCACCTTACCTGCAGTAGTGATGCGGTGACGAGCTATTATCTTTCCATCCTTGCGAGCTACAGCCTCCAAATAGCCGGGCGCATACTTGATGCCGTCCCACTTCAGCTTATTCCGTCCACGTCCGGGAAGGTTTTTCTTTACGCCTTGACTCTTGCCATTGACAAACAGTTCCACTTCATCACCATTGGTGTAGGTGTAGAGTGACAAGATATCACCTTCCTTATGATTCCAATGGTCATTCATGCGTGCAACTCCCGTCTGTACACCATTCCACATACGGTCTTCTTCGCTTTCCACAATACCGATATGTACAACTGGTTCACTGCTAAACATACTCTTCAACAGATAAGCTATAGGTTTAGGTTGAAGTGAAATATCAAAAGCACCCTGTGCCCATCCCTTAGCGGGCCATCCGCCACTCTCTCCCAAATAGTCTATCTGTCCCCAATAAGCAGCTCCAATCACCTTGTCAAGATCCATCTCAAACCAGTTAGGACCCATGTTACTGGTATTTGCTTCGCTCTGGTAGAACTTCATATGGGGGAAGTTTTTGCTGTCTCCCGGGAAATACATATAACGATAGTTGTAAGAGGCTATATCCGTCTCATGCACTAACGGAGCCGGCAACGAATCGGTGTCCATATGGCGACCACGTGGGTGCATGGCTACCGTTATAAGCCGGGTATCATCGTAGCGTTTCAGCAGTTCGCGTTGCATACGATAGGGGGTAACTCCCCAATCGGCATGAGGAAGATGCCAATAAGTCTGTAATTCGTTACCAAGACTCCAGAATACCACTGAAGGATGGTTGCGGTCGCGTTTAATCCATTCGGGAATATCTTTCTGCCACAATGCTGACCAAGGAGCACGTCCACCGCAATATTGATCAAGCCATTTGTCGTACAGTTCATCTACCACAAGGATTCCGTACTCATCGCACAGGTCCATGAAGTCTTCGCTATAAGGATTATGGGAAGTGCGGATATGGTTTACACCAAACTCTTTGAGAAGTTGAATGCGTTTTTCAATGGCACGCGGATAAGCTGCTGCACCAAGGGCACCCAGTGTATGATGATTGGCAATACCTTTTAACAGGACTTTTTTCCCGTTAATCTTCATTCCATATTCAGGTGAAAATTCTACAGAGCGAACTCCGAAACGCTCTGTCACTTGGTCTGCTACCTTACCATTAGGACGATACAGCGTTACTGTAGCCGTATAGAGATGGGGGGTATCGCAATCCCATAATTTAGGATTCTGCAACTTGATATCTTTCAACTGATATTCATAGGTAGGTTGGCGACGCTTCAACTCTTCGCTCTGACGAACGACCTCATTACCTTCTGCATCAGTAATCACAAGCTCAGCCTTGATAGGATGACGTTCTCTAGAGGCAACCTCAATCTGCACACAAACAGTAGCCTCCTGCTCAGAAACTTGTGGAGTAGTGATGTAAAGAGGATGACGCATCAGATAATACTTCGGGTCGGTTATCACCACATCTACATCGCGGAAAAGTCCACCACCGGTATACCAACGCGAATTGTTGGGCTCGCGGGTATCGGCTTTTACAGCCAATACATTGGGTTCGCCAAACTTCAACAAGTTGGTTACATCTATTTCAAAACCTACATAACCATAATCAGTACCGCCAATGCGTTGTCCATTCAGATAGACATCACCCACGTACATAATTCCTTCGAAGTCAATCACGACCCGACGTCCTTTCCATGCTTCATCAGGAGTGAAAGTCTTACGATACCAACCGATACCCATCTCCTTAAAGCCACGACTACTGAGGCGACTGCGGATGTTTGCCCCTGGATCACTATTGTCTGCACGTTCGCTGGCATCGGGTGCCACCCATGGTTGCTCTATCTGAAAGTCATGGGGAACATTCACCATGCGCCACTGGCTGTCATCGTATTGTGGCTGTTCAGCTCCGGCTACATCGCCCAGCACAAAACGCCAACCAAAGTTAAAACTCTCTATCTGTCTTCCTTCTGCGGAAGCATGGACAGCAAAAGCCAAGAGCATCACTGCCATAGACATAAACAATTTCTTCATGCTTGTCTTGTTTTACTTTTTATACTCTATTATCTATTGTCATCTTGCTGAAGTGTTACCACCTCGCCATTAATTCTCAAGTTATTGCTACATACATCCGCTGTCATACCCGCAATGCGCGTATTTCCTTTGCTTACATTGTTAAATTCACAATCGTCTACATGGATATTGTATACATTAGTTTTGTCTTCCAACCCATCAATGATGATACCATACTTGCTCTTTTGCGAAGTCACATTACACAGATAAACATTACGAACCGTAGGCGGGAATGCAGCATTGCAAGCTTCGCCCGGTTCATAAAGCAGGTTAATGCGCATTACCGCTTCGTTACATTCATTCACCCGGACATTGCGCACAAAAATATTTTCTATGACTCCACCACGGCAAGCATTGGTCTTGATACGTACTACACGATCTAAATTCGGACTATCCATCTCGCAATCTTCGACATAAAGATTACGATAACCACCCGAAATCTCACTACCTATCACCACACCACCATGTCCGTCTTTCATTTGACAACGACGCACTACAATATTCTCGCTAGGCATATTCCATTTCCGACCATCGTTGTTGCGACCGCTTTTTATGGCAATACAATCATCACCGGTATCAAAAATACAATCCTCAATCAACACATCCTTGCAAGATTCCGGATCGCAGCCATCGTTGTTCGGACCATGACTGTTTACTTTTACACCACGCACTACCAAGTCTTGACAGAAAATAGGATGGATTACCCAAAAAGGAGAATTGGTGATATAAACTCCCTCGATAAGCACATTGTTACAATGCATAAAACTGACAAAGGGTGGACGAAGAGCATCTTCAGGAGTCATCACCCGTTCCTCTATAGGCTGTTCATTTTCAGCTGCACCAAAAAGTCGGGCACGACCACCACTGGTTATCTGGTCAGGCATTCCCTCTATGGCATGCCGCCCGCCTTTCATATACCACCAATTGGTTTTGCTTCCTTGTCCATCCAGAGTCCCCTCACCTGTCAGTGCAATATTGTCGGCTTCATAGGCATATATTAAAGGATGAGCATTGTAACAATCTATCCCTTCCCACCGACTGATAACTGCGGGGAAATAATCAACCGGATTTGTTGAAAATTTCAGCGTAGCACCTTTCTCGATATGCAGATTTACATTACTCAACAAAGTGATAGGTCCGGTATAAAAAATACCTTGTGGTACAACCACCTTACCTCCGCCTGCTTGGTGGCATGCTTGAATAGCGCTGTTGATACTTTGATGACAGAGCGTAGTCGAATCACCTTCTACAGCTCCGAATTCAGTAATCAAGAATGTCTTGTCTGGAAAGACAGGTTCCTGAATGGATTTCACAATATTCTCAGCTTGAACAAAAGCCTCTGTCATTACATCTTGCTTTGTTGTACATGACATGACACTGAGTACTACAATCAAAATAGCCGTTACTTTTTTCATGATGTTATCTTTTAATAATTTGTTTTTTACAACTTCTCAATCTCTGTCTATAGAGTCTATTCCTTTACAAATATTTGCAAATATAGTGATAATTTCGGTTAATAAGGTGAAAATAAACACATTTTATAGTTTTAAGCATTAAAACAAGAAGGATTCCATTATTACAATGAAATCCTCCTCTCCTTTTATGACATCATAGTGTTACCTTATCAAATCCTGTGGATATTCAGCCGGCATCTCTACACGACGCCAAGTTTCATAATACCAAGCGTCTATCACATTTCCTTGCTCATCTTTCTCAATAAAGAATTTCACAGACATGATATTATTGTCTTCACTCATACTGAACTCCAAATCATTGTTCTGACCATCCAACATGGGCAGGTGAATGTTCTTCACCATTGTTTCACGAAAGATTTTATCACTAATCTGTTTATAAGTTCCTTGTCCTGTCACAATAGCCCCTTTTCCTGGAACAACCGTAAAGTTTGTGATTTTTCCATCATCTGACAGAATCTTGAACGTATTTCCCGCACGCAACGTAGATGGAGCATCCGGTTTCTCTGACACATAAAAACACATCTGCCAAATACCTTTCAACTTAGCAGGTTTTGTCACACTTTGTCCCCAAACGCATGTAGCCGACATGCTTAATAAAACAGCTACTAATGCTATAAAAGTTTGCTTTCTCATGATAGTATATATTTATATTAACGATTTCATGGTATAAAATTACGCAATTTTACGTTAAAGACAAATCTTTTATTCTTCTAATTTCCTCAAAAAAACAAAGAACAAACCCATTTTACTGCTATAAAACAGAAAATGGGTTTGTTGTTATTGCAATTTTGTAATATTCAGAAAGCAAAAATCAAATCAGAACTCTGCATTACGCGGAGTTCGAGGGAATGGAATCACATCACGGATATTGGTCATACCGGTTACAAAGAGTAACAAACGCTCAAATCCCAAACCAAAACCGGCATGCGGACATGTACCATACTTACGGGTATCCAAGTACCACCACATATCTTTCATCGGAATATTAAGTTCCTGAATACGGTTCATCAACTTATCATAACTCTCTTCACGTACACTTCCACCTATAATTTCTCCTATTTGTGGGAAAAGCACGTCTGTTCCCTGTACGGTCTTTCCATCAGCATTCTGTTTCATATAGAAAGCTTTTATCTCTTTCGGATAATCTATCATGATTACAGGTTTTTGGAAATGCTCTTCTACCAAGAAGCGTTCATGCTCACTGGCAAGATCACATCCCCAATATACCGGGAACTCAAATTTACGTCCTCCTGCGATGGCTTCCTCCAATATTTTAATACCTTCAGTATAAGGCAAACGTACAAATTCTGAAGATACAACCTGCTGCAATCGTTCAAGCAAGCCTTTATCCACCATCTTGTTCAAGAACTCCAAGTCATCTTTACAATGAGTCAACGCCCAATTCACACAATACTTGATGAATTCCTCCTCAAGGTCCATCAACTCTTGCAAGTCAGCAAAAGCGATTTCCGGTTCCACCATCCAGAATTCAGCCAAATGGCGAGGGGTATTGGAGTTTTCTGCGCGGAACGTGGGACCGAACGTATAAATAGCTCCCATAGCCGTTGCAGCCAACTCTCCTTCCAACTGCCCCGACACAGTCAAGCTGGCTTGCTTGCCAAAGAAATCATCGTCATAAACAATCGAGCCATTCTCGTCTTTCTTCAAATCATACAGATTCATGGTGGTCACCTGGAACATCTGCCCGGCACCTTCGCAATCGGATGCTGTGATGATAGGAGCATTAAAATAAAAGAACCCTTTCTCATGGAAGAATGTATGAATAGCCATTGCCATATTATGACGAATACGATATATGGCTCCAAACGTATTTGTACGCGGACGAAGGTGAGCTATCTCACGTAAAAACTCCATAGAGTGTCCTTTCTTTTGCAAAGGATATGTATTATCACAAGCTCCCAACACTTCTATTTCGCGGGCTTGCAACTCTACAGCCTGTCCTGAACCAACAGATTCCGTCAATACTCCGTTCACACTCAAACAAGCACCGGTTGTTATCAGCTTCAGCATCTCTTCATCGAAGTTTTCAACATCCACCACTATCTGCACATTATTGATAGTAGATCCGTCATTCAAGGCTATAAAATTCACTTGTTTGCTGCCACGGCGGGTACGCACCCAACCTTTCACGTTGACCATAGTTCCAAAATCAGAACGCTTCAACAGGTCAACTATCTTAGTTCTACCAATTTTTTCCATTCGTTTTTTCTCTTCTAACTGTTTCCTTTATTGAAAAGCTCCCATTCTCAGCATATTCACCTCTTTCTCTGTCAAGAATCTCCAATCACCACGGCGCAGATTCTTCTTGGTCAGACCGGCAAAAAACACACGGTCCAACTTTGTGACGCGATACCCCAGCGACTCAAAAATACGACGTACTATGCGATTCTTTCCTGAATGGATCTCTATACCCACCTGACTTTTATCTGTATCTGAAGCATAACTGATCGCATCTGCATGAATTTCACCATCCTCTAACATAATTCCAGATGCTATTTGGTCTAAATCTGCTTTAGTGACATTCTTATCGCAATACACATGGTATATTTTCTTTTTCAGGTACTTCGGATGAGTCAACTTGGATGCCAAATCCCCATCATTAGTCAAGAGCAATACACCTGTAGTATTACGATCCAGACGACCTACCGGATAGATACGCTCCGAACATGCTCCTTTAACCAAATCCATCACAGTCTTACGTTCTTGTGGATCATCAGAGGTAGTCACGCAATCTTTCGGTTTATTCAACAGGATATAAACCTTACGCTCAGAACTTACAGTCTCATCATGAAACTTTACCACATCAGTCGGCAAGATCTTCGTACCCAACTCCGTTACAACCACTCCATTCACTGAAACAACACCAGCTGTGATAAACTCATCAGCTTCACGACGCGAACACAATCCTGCATTAGCCAAATACTTGTTCAAACGAACGGGAGCATTCGGGTCAGCCAAAATCTCTTTGTATTCAATCTGCTTCTTATGACTATATTTGGCATTGGGGTTGTATCCTTCTGTACGACGACGCGGTCCACCCTGTTGAGGACGCCCGTTACCGACATTAAAGCCACGACGCTGAGGACGATTCCCATTATAATTATTGTAGTTATTATTATAGCCTCCTCCATTAAAAGAACGATTACGCTCTTCACCTTCAGCATTATAACGATTACGCTCATTATTGCCGCCATAACCGGTGCTATTCCTATAATTACCCGCACGATATGGACGAGACTCACCGCTACCAGCAACTTCTACTCGGGCAAAACGCTGCCTTCTTTCACCTTGATTGTCATTAGCAGAGAAGCGTGGACGGCGTACACCATCCGATGCACCATATCCATTACCATTTGCACGATAGCCACCGGTACGGTTAGAGCGATTTCCACCACCGTAACCATTAAAACGATTCTCACGGTTATAATTTTTGTAACCCCCTTGTGCGCTTCCCTGATTCTCATCAGCATCTCTGCGCCAACTTTCATTCTCTGTATTCATATTCTTTTTATTAGTTTATAATATAACCCTCTCGGGCATAAAAATGTTCTTTAAAGTCCGGTATATGTATGCGGAGTTATCACACGAAGTTCTTCTTTTATCGCTTCGCTTACTTCCAGATTCTCTATAAAGTCCTTAATCGACTCTTCTGTAATTGCCTGATTGGTACGAGTCAGCGCTTTCAGGGCTTCATAAGGATTAGGATAAGCCTCCCGGCGCAATATAGTCTGTATAGCCTCTGCCACCACACTCCAACAGTTATCCAGATCACGACTTATAGCCACTTCATTCAAAAGCAACTTCCGCAATCCTTTCAACGAACTCTGTACTGCAATTACGATATGACCAAATGGCACACCAACATTACGCAACACAGTTGAGTCTGTCAAATCTCTCTGCAAACGAGAAACGGGCAACTTTGAAGATAAATGTTCCAACACGGCATTGGCCACACCTAAGTTTCCTTCTGAGTTTTCAAAGTCTATAGGATTCACCTTATGCGGCATCGCACTCGAACCAACTTCACCAGCCTTTATCTTCTGCTTGAAATATTCCATAGAAATATATTGCCAGAAGTCGCGGTTCATATCAATCATTATCGTATTGATACGTTTCATTGTATCAAAAATAGCTCCCAGATTGTCATAGTTTGAAATCTGTGTGGTATACTCCTCACGTTCCAATCCCAATTTTTCGGCAACAAAACGATTTCCGAAAGCTTTCCAGTCATATTGGGGATAAGCAACATGATGAGCATTATAGTTACCCGTGGCACCACCAAACTTAGCAGTTAACGCACAAGATTTCAATATCTCAAGTTGGCGCTCCAAACGGTAAACAAATACCATCACCTCCTTACCCAAACGGGTGGGAGAAGCCGGTTGACCATGAGTTTTAGCCAACATTGGAATATTTTTCCACTCTTCTGCATATGTTTTCAATTGGGCTACCAACTCATCCATCAATGGATAATACACCTCTTCCAATGCATCTTTTATCGACAAAGGTACAGATGTATTGTTGATGTCTTGAGAGGTAAGACCAAAATGAATGAATTCTTTATACGATTCCAACCCACCTAACTTATCAAACTGTTCTTTGATAAAATACTCTACAGCCTTTACGTCATGGTTTGTTACACTCTCAATCTCTTTTATGCGTGCTGCATCCTCCTCTGAAAAGTTACGATATATATCCCGTAATGTTTCAAAGATATAGGGATTAACGCTTTGCAACTGAGGCAATGGTAATTCACAAAGAGTAATGAAATATTCAATTTCTACCCGCACTCTGTACTTAATGAGTGCATACTCTGAAAAATAAGAGGCTAAGACTCCTGCCTTTCCTCTGTACCGACCATCTATTGGCGATATGGCGGTTAGAATATCAAGTTCCATAAATTTATGATAATTATCAGGTTGCAAAATTACTGCTTTTTATTGAATAAACATACCCCCACAAAAGTTTTTTTCAATATAGTGCACGAAAAGTTCACTTTATTCCTAAGACTCTTAATAAATCCCATAATTTCTATAAACTCCCATCAAATCCTAACTCCTATTACCTGTTGAGGATTTGTCTTATAGACATCAAAGCAACTTCTCTTCCCCCCCTATATATATATTAAGGTATAAACCCTACAACTCTTATAACTCCTATTCTTCCCATTGGTTCCTATTCCTCCCATTGGTTCCTATTCCTCCCATTGGCTCCTATTCTTCCTATTGGTTCCTATAGGCTCCTATCGAGTCCTCTATAGAAAAAAAGGGGGGGGGAGGGAAAAAAACAGAGGTCCTGTCCTTCCGGACAAGACCTCCACTGAAGAAAAAAACGGCGACGACCTACTCTCCCGCCTTGGCAGTACCATCGGCGCAGCAGGGCTTAACTGCTCTGTTCGGAATGGGAAGAGGTG
>JAFUPU010000113.1 GCA_017472635.1 Bacteroidaceae bacterium | reverse complement strand
TGTGATGTCTCCTGTAACGCTCGAGTGCCGTGCTTACCTGTTCGATGCAGCTAAGGGTGCATTCGTATTGAGCGAAGGCAATGCCGTGCTTCCTGCTTACCAGGCTTGCATCTTGGCTGACGAGGCTACTTACGCTTCAGTGACCGAACTGGTACTGACCGGCGTAACCGGCATCGAGGCTATCGGCAACGCTGACGGCAAGGAGGTTGAATCAGTGAAGTACTACACCGTAGGTGGTGTTGAGTTGGCTGCTCCTGCACAAGGTCAGATCAACATCAAGGTTATCACTTACGTTGACGGAACCACTGAAACTGTAAAGGCTTACGTGAAGTAATCCACTGAAGGATAACTTAACTCCTCTATAAAAGGGAGCCGCTCTGAATAAGGGCGGCTCTTTTTTTTAGGAGTTAAGGGAGTTAGAGGAGTTAAAGGAGTTAAAGGAGTTAAAGGAGTTAAAGGAGTTAAAGGAGTTATAGGAGTTATCGCAAGCAAAGCTTGCTAGCCAATAGCATTGCAAGTCATTTTAGCCAATAGCATTGCAAGTCATTTGGCTTTAACTCCTAACGAGCGAAGCGAGTGATAACTCCTTTAACTCCTCTAACTCCTAATAAGCGAAGCGATAACTCCTCTAACTTCTCTAATAGGCTCCAAAAAATAAAGAAACAGTTTAGCGGACAGTAATAATTGATTTTCTATGGATGAAAAATGATTTTTTTCTTTTTTCTTTTGTCAGACTAACTGATTTTTCTTACTTTTGTCGGGATTTATTAAATTGGGGGTGCTGTAGATTGCTGAGAAAGAGAACAGAAATGCCCCTAACAAACAGCGTATGAGAGTAATAGACTTGATAAATAGCAGCCAACAGACGGCTTTCAGCTTTGAGGTGCTTCCTCCGTTGAAGGGTACAGGTACGGATGCACTTTTCCGTACCATAGATCTGTTGCGTGAATTTGACCCTAAGTATGTGAATATAACCACGCACCGCAGCGAATATGTCTATAAGGAGTTGGGTGACGGATTGTATCGTCGTGACCGCCTGCGTCGTCGTCCCGGTACGGTGGCTGTAGCCAGTGCTATCCACAACCGGTATGGCCTGACGGTAGTCCCCCACCTGCTCTGTAGCGGCTTTTCGCGCGAGGATATAGAATATATGTTGCTGGACTTGCAGTTTTTGGGCATTACCGACCTGCTGATATTGCGGGGAGATAAGGCTAAGCACCAGAGCCGCTTTATGCCGGAAGAGAACGGATATGCCCATGCCATCGAGTTGCAACAGCATGTGAATGAATACAACCGGGGCTATTTTGTAGACGGAACGCCCATCAAGGCACCGGGTACTCCCTTCTCGTATGGAGTGGCATGCTACCCCGAGAAGCACGAAGAGTCGCCCAACCTTGAGCATGACTTGGCGTGGCTGAAGCAGAAGGTTGAGCAGGGAGCGGAGTATGCCGTGACCCAACTTTTTTACGACAATGAGAAGTATTTCAGCTTTGTAGAGAGAGCCCGTGCTGCCGGTATTACGGTTCCCATCATCCCCGGAATCAAGCCGCTTGTCAAGTTGTCGCAGCTGACGGTGGTGCCCAAGACCTTCAAGGTGGACCTGCCGCAGGAACTGGCTATGGAGGCAGACAAATGTAAAGACGACGAGCAGATGGGAGCCTTAGGCGTGGAGTGGTGCATACAGCAATGCAAAGAGCTGATAGCCCACGGTGTGCCCAGCATCCATTTCTATACAACCTCAGCGGCAAACAGCGTGAGAGAGGTGGCAAAAGCTATTTTTTAAAAGAAATAACGAACCGGGAGAGGGATAGTCCGACCGGAAGTCAAGGAGGAACGAACGATGTATTTCAACGATATAGTAGGACATGCTGAAGTGAAGCGGCAACTGATGAGCGAAGTGAGGGGCGGACAAGTGCCCCATGCACGTCTGTTCACCGGGGTAGAGGGAGTTGGCAAACTCCCGCTGGCAGTCGCTTATGCCCGCTATCTCTGTTGTGAGAATAGGGGGGAGACTGATGCCTGTGGCACTTGCCCATCGTGTGTGAAGTTTGACAAGCTGGCGCATCCCGACCTGCATTTCGTCTTTCCGGTAAAGAGTGGGGCGGTGAGTGACGACCATCTTGCCACGTGGCGCGAACTGATGCTTGGCAATCCCTATTTTGACTTTAATCACTGGTTGGAGGCACTTGACGTGGAGAACGGACAGTTGCTGATAAATGTGAAAGAGAGTGATGCCATAAACCGTAAACTGTCGCTGAAATCGAGTGCGGGCGGATATAAGGTGATGATTGTGTGGCTGCCCGAAAAGATGAATGTGCAGTGTGCCAACAAACTGCTGAAATTGTTGGAAGAACCGCCCAGTCAGACGGTTTTCCTGTTGGTGAGTGAGCAGCCTGAGATGATGCTTGAAACCATCTTGAGCCGTCTGCAACGATTTGAACTGAAACGCCTGCCCGAACAGGAAATCGTTGCTGTCATGCAAGAACGTATGGGACTGCAGGCTGCTGATGCCAAGGAGGTGGCACGACAGGCAGAAGGGAGTTTTGCTAAGGCATTGCGCACCATCAGTGTGGCGGCTGACCGGACGCTCTATTTCAACCTGTTTGTAAGCTTGATGCGGCTGGCGTATGCCCGAAAGCTGCGCGAGATGATGGCGTGGAGCATGGAGGTGGCTGCCTTGGGACGTGAAAGGCAAAAGAACCTGTTGACCTACATGCAACGTGAATTGCGTGAGAATTTTATCTACAACTTTCATCGCTCGGAACTGGTGAGCATGTCGGCTGAAGAGCAGCAATTCTCAAGTAAGTTTGCCCCTTTCATTAACGAACGTAACGTGATGGACATTATGGATGAACTGGCATTGGCACAGGCGCATGTCGAACAGAACGTGAATCCTAAGATGGTGTTTTTTGACTTTGCCCTGAAGATGATTATGCTGTTGAAAGGGTGAAGGGCTAAAAAGGCTTGAAGGGCTGAAGGACTAAAAAGGCTAAAAGGGCTAAAAAGGACTGAAAGGGCTTGAAGGACTGAAAGGGTTAAAAAGGACTGAAAAAATTGGAGGAAAATCATAAATCATAAATCAAAAAGAGACGTGTCGGAAAAGATTATATTGAAAAACGGTAGCGGGGGCTTGTGCCTGCGTGGTTGTGGCAGACAAGACAAACAACTGAATGTCTATGACTACCTGGCTGACCTGCCCGGTGAAGAAGAGGAATATGACCTGGTGGAGGTGCAGTTCAAAAACACCCGTAAGGGATATTACCGCAACAGCAACCATATCCCCCTGGAGAAAGGAGATGTGGTGGCAGTAGAGGCGAGCCCCGGACATGACATCGGTGTGGTGACACTGACCGGACGGCTGGTGCCCCTGCAGATGCGTAAAGCAAATGTACGTACAGACCAGGAGATAAAACGTGTCTACCGCAAAGCCAAACCGGTGGATATGGAGAAGTATGAAGAGGCTAAGGCACGCGAACATGAAACGATGATACGTTCGCGCCAGATTGCAGCCGACCTTAACCTGAACATGAAGATCGGTGATGTGGAGTACCAAGGAGATGGAGGAAAAGCAATCTTCTATTACATTGCCGATGAGCGGGTTGACTTCCGTCAGCTGATAAAGGTGTTGGCAGAAGCCTTCAGGGTACGTATAGAGATGAAACAGATTGGAGCCCGTCAGGAGGCAGGACGTATTGGAGGTATCGGTCCCTGCGGACGTGAACTGTGCTGTGCAACCTGGATTACCAACTTTGTATCGGTGTCAACCAGTGCAGCCCGCTTCCAAGATATCTCGCTGAACCCACAGAAACTGGCAGGACAGTGTGCCAAACTGAAATGTTGCCTGAACTATGAGATTGACGTCTATGTAGAGGCGGGCAAGCGGCTCCCCTCGAAAGAGATTGTATTGGAGACACAGGACGGTGACTTCTATTTCTTCAAGAGCGACATCTTGAAGGGGGTAATTACCTACTCGTCAGACAAGCATGTGGCTGCCAATCTGGTGGATATCTCTGCCCGTAGAGCTTTTGAGGTCATCAACATGAACCGTAGGGGCGTGAAACCCGAGAAGCTGAATGAGGGCGGAGGTGTAGAAGATGACAAACCGGTGGATTTGTTGGAGCAAGACAACATTACCCGCTTTGACCGTGCCCGGAAGAAAAAGAAGAAGAAAGGGAACGGACAAAACAAAAAAAACGGCGGACAAGCAAAGAACCCAACTGAAGGGCAGAAAAAACCTGCTGAAAACAGCAAGTCTGTTGATCGCGAGAGACCGAAGGGTAAGAAGGGAAATCAGGGCTGACAATAACCATTGGTTTGTTTGACTGATAGGTTTTGCGGTGAGAACATATATTAGTGGATAGTTATGGGCAGGTGTAGACAGACGGGCTGGATGTTTGCTGCAGTGATGGCGGTGGCATGTGGATGGGAGAATACGTTGTTTCACCGATATTGCGTCGTTGAGGAGGATTGGATGAGAGGCGGTGAGCTTGCTTTTGAACTGCCGCGTCTGCAGTCGGGCACCGGTTATCAGTTGTTGGTGGACGTACGGCACGATGCCGGATATCCGTACACCGACCTTTGGCTGGAGGTGAATCATAATTTGGCAGATTCGACCCGTAGCAGGATTGATACCGTGCGGGTGCAGCTGATTGATGAGCATGGATTTCCCCGAGGAGAGGGCATAACCGGCATCTATCAAAGGGAAGAGTCGATAGGTGAGGGTGTGGCGGATGGAAACGGAAAGGCTGTGGTGACCCTAAGGCACTTGATGAAAGACTCTCTCTTGAGGGGAATAACAGACTTGGGGGTAAAAGTCGTCAGGAGACCTTGATGCTGACTTTTCCCCTTCATGGGGGCAGGCGGAAGAATGAAGCCGCCTTCGTTGCCTTATAAAATAGCTTTCATTACCTTACGAAGCCGCCTTCGTTGTACGTTGAAGCCGCTTACGATGAAAAGCATATACAGGGGATGGACATCATTGTTTTTTATATATGTGATTGGATACAAAAAGAGGGGCTTTTCACAAGGCCCCTCTTCTTATATAGGTATTGATCTGTTTTAAGGTAAAAAGATTGATTTAGGATAACGCTGCAAAGGTACGCATATAAATCGGAATAAACCAATCTTTTTGTATGTTGTATAACATGTTTTCGAGCTTCAAGCCCTTTTCTTACTGAATATTTCATGTTTTGTTATTGTACCATGCATTTATACGCAGGAAACTGAAAAGGAGGAGGGAGAAACTCCAAAGTGAAGAGCCTCCGTAGCTGAAGAAAGGAAGGGGGATGCCGATGACCGGGGCAATGCCCAGCACCATGCCCACATTGACGAACAGGTGGAACAAGAAGAGACTGACCAGGCAATATCCGTAGATGCGACCGAATGCATGTGACTGAGATTCGGCAAGATGCAACAAACGTAAGATGAAGGTGGCATACAACAGTAAGACGAAGCTACACCCGAGGAATCCCATCTCTTCGCCTACGGTGCAGAAGATGAAGTCGGTATCTTGTTCAGGTACATATTTCAATTTGGTTTGTGTCCCTCCCAAAAAACCTTTGCCTGTGAGACCGCCTGATCCGATGGCTATCTTAGACTGGTTAACGTTGTAGCCGGCACCATGGGGGTCGTCGCGCATACCTAACAACACTTCGATGCGGGTGCTTTGGTGAGTGTCGAGGTTTGACAGCACCTGTTGGCACGAGTATAGAAATGCGACAGAGCCGATGGTGAAAAGAGCGATGAGTGCATAGTTGCGTATCCCGTGTCTCAGAGCCAAATAGAGCAGGTATAAAGAGACTGCCACGCATTGGGCAATCAGCAACCAACTGAGGTCGAAGGGGATGACGTAACGGCAGAAGAGCACGCCAATGCCTGTGAGGCTGAGAACTCCAATGGTAAGCTGTTTTACCACCCCTTTGACAGTGCCATAATTGTAGACCATCCCGATGGTGAAGAGTAGAGCCAGTAACAAGACAATGAACTGTCCGGCAGAAGTATGTGGTGTCAAGAAGGGGTCAGACCCGAAGCGGATGCCGATGATAAAATAGATGACGGCACTGACGGCTGTAAAGAGGATGGAGCCTGACATGCCTTCGCGGTAGAGCACCAGGAAGAAGGCTGAATAAACCAGTGCAGAGCCGGTCTCGCGCTGCATAATGATGAGCAACATTGGCAGTAAAATCATACCAATGGCACGGATGAAGTTGCGGGGCTTGGTGAGTATGAAACCATAGGTGGACATGAAGCGTGAGAGTGCCAGAGCGGTAGCAAACTTAGCAAACTCGGCAGGCTGTATGCTGACAGAACCGAATTGAATCCAGGACCATGAACCTTTGACCCCATCGTCGTTTGCCAAGTAGGGGGTGACAAGCAACAATGCCATCATCAGTATGTAGAAGAGGTAGGCAAACAACTCGTAAAGTTTCTCTTCGAGCATCAGTAGAATGAAGCCCAATACAAACGAGCAGCCAATCCAGATAAGCTGTTTTCCGCTACGGCTCTCCCAACTGAACAGGTCAGGTGAACCATAGTCGAAACTGGCACCACAGATGCTGAACCAACCACAGATAACCAGCGTGAGATAGAGGGCTATGGTTATCCAATCAATCGATTTCCAGAGTGTCTTATCTTTCCTGTGTGCCATATAGAATGATGCGGTTACTGATTTCATCTGCCCGTTCGCGGCTTGTCGGAGAAAGTTCGCCATTGAGGTATTGCTCTATCATCAAGGCTCCAATAGGTACGCCATAGGTGGCACCAAATCCTCCATTCTCGACGTATACTGAGATGGCTATCTGTGGATTGTCCATTGGGGCAAACCCCATGAATATGGAGTGGTCTTTGCCACGATTCTGTGCCGTACCGGTCTTTCCGCAGACGGCAATGTCGGGCAGGTTAGCCCCCCGACAGGTTCCATTCAGTACGGCCTGACGCATGCCTTCGGCTACAATCTCGTAGTTGTCTCGACTTGCCAATGTATGTTTGGGGGTGAGGTAGAGAGAATCTATCTGTCCACCTTCGATAGATTTGACCACGTGTGGCGTGATATACCATCCCCGGTTGGCTATGGTTACACCTAAATTGGCTATCTGCAATGGGGTGAGTGTCACTTCACCTTGTCCTATGGAGATGCTGATGACAGTCATCCCGTTCCATGACTTGCGGTAAGCCTTGTCGTAGTAGGATGCGTTGGGTATCATGCCCCGCTTTTCACCGGGAAGGTCTACACCTAACCGATACCCGAATCCCATAGAGACCATATAGTCGCGCCAACGGTTCATGGCATTCTGTACGCTCCCGTATTTGCTTTTGTTACCCAGCATGTGATAGAGCCCCCAGCAGAAATAGGCATTGCAGGAGGTGGCAAGTGAGGGTACAACCGGGATGGGGGAACCATGAGCATGGCATCCAACCCGTAGTCCTCGGTGCAGGAATCCGTTGTAGCAGGGGAAGGGAGTTGCGGGAGTGACAATCCCTTCTTGAAGGAAGGTGAGTGCCTGTGAGGTCTTGAAGGTAGACCCCGGTGGGTAAGTTCCCATAATGGCGCGGTTAAGCAGTGGCTTGGAGGGATCGCGTGAGAGTAACAGGTGGTTCTTTCCCCGTTCGCGTCCGGCCATGAGATGAGGGTCGAATGATGGGGCTGATACCATGCACAAAATCTCACCGGTGGCAGGCTCGATGGCTACAATGCTTCCAATCTTGTTTTTGAGCAAATGTTCACCTAAAGCCTGTAACTTGATGTCAAGTCCTAACTTGATGTTCTTTCCGGGTATTGGGCGACGGTCCATGGCACCCTCCATATATCTGCCCTTGATGCGTCCTCTAACGTCGCGCAACAGGATTTCGACTCCTTTTTCTCCTCGCAAGAACTTCTCGTAAGCACGCTCTACCCCCTGTTTGCCTATATAGTCGCCCCGCATGTAATATTCATCTTCTTCGATATCGCGTTTCGACACCTCAGCGATGTCGCCCAAGATGTGTGCTCCGACATTGCAACCATATTGGCGGATGCTGCGTTGTTGCATATAAAATCCAGGAAAGCGGAACAGCTTCTCTTGAAAGGTGGCAAACTCTTTTCCTGAAAGTTGAGTAAGAAAAGGTTGGTGGGTATAAGAGGAGTATCCACGACTTTTTTCCAACTCTTTCATCCGTTTTTCAAAATATTCGGGAGTGATGCCCAGCGTTTGGCAGAGGTCAAGCGTGTCTAAATGGGTAATCTCGCGGGGGATGATGGTAATGTCGTAGGCT
>JAFUPU010000112.1 GCA_017472635.1 Bacteroidaceae bacterium | reverse complement strand
TCACAATAAGGATTATTCCGTTGTGAAAACATTAGGTTCCCTCGTCCTTTAACGGGGGATTTTTCTTTTTGTACATTTTCCGTTCTCTCCTGTTTCCAAAACTCCCCAATTGGCAACATCTTTGCTTTTCTCTTGCGTGTTCAAAATTGGAGGAAAATAAACCAATATTATTACTAAGTTAAAAACAAGTCAACGATAACTAAAAATAAAGTCTAACTCAGTCAACCCCGACTATAAATAAGGCGGAAAGTAGTTAACAGAAAACGTTAACATACACTTTAATCGGTCTTGCAGCAGGCTTGATACACGTGCGAAGGCTAGTTCGTAAACCGTCTCACAATGGTGGGACGACTTTATCACCTGGGTGATGAAAGCGTATCACGTTGGTGATGAGCATGTCTCACAAAGGTGAGACGACTGACAAAAAGCAACTTCGTGGAACGATGAAGCAGGGTTCATGGAACGATAAAGCGGGGTTCGATGCCCATCGGAGCCGCTTACAATAAATTAGTTACTGGAAGATTGAACAAGTTGAGAGGGAAATGGAGGATGCCTCCTAAAAACAACTATTCCCCGACTCACGCCGAGGAATAGCCTAAAACACAAACACAAAATAAAACACGACAAAACTACTATTGCAGTAAGCTTACTTTATATTCCACCCTAAAAGAAGAATGGATACACAAAGAATTTCGCTCATATATTCACATACCTGTGCTCAATCATCAGCTTATCACAAAGTAGAACATTACTATTATCAATTTTGTTCATTCTTTGCTTATTTTTTTCTGCCGACACAAGAAAGTTGTATTGCCATGCAATGACTAACTTGTGCAATATGACACCCATTACTGAATGCCGTCTTCACGTAACTTCTGTTGCCACTTCCATGCAGAACGGAGGGTATCTTCAATGGAAGTCTCTGCCGTCCAACCCAAATCGTTGTTGGCTTTATAGGGGTTTGCCCAAACTTGCTCAACATCACCGGCACGACGACCTACTATCTGGTAGTTGAGCTTTACACCGGTTGCTGCCTCGAAAGCATGAATCAGTTCTAACACAGAAAGTCCTTTGCCGGTACCGATATTGAATACTTCCACCTGCTCTTTCTGCTTGTCTTGCAGGATGCGGTCGATTGCAACCACGTGTGCTTTTGAAAGGTCTACCACGTTGATGTAATCGCGGATGCAAGAACCATCAGGTGTATTGTAGTCATCGCCAAATACGCTCAGTTTCTCGCGAATGCCAATAGCCGTTTGGGTCAAGAAAGGAATCAGGTTCATAGGCACCCCGTTTGGCATTTCACCTATCAATGCAGTGGGATGAGCACCAATGGGATTGAAGTAACGGAGCAGGATTGCCTGAATGGGTGAACCAGACTTGACGGTATCGTAAATGATCTCTTCGTTGATTTGTTTGGTATTTCCATAGGGAGACTCTGCCTTCTTGATGGGAGCACTCTCTGTTACGGGCAATACATCCGGCTGACCGTATACAGTACATGAAGAAGAGAAAACAATGCCCTTTACACCATGTTTAGGCATCAGTTCCAACAAGTTTATCAACGAAACCAAGTTGTTGCGATAGTAAAGTAGAGGTTTCTCTACTGATTCTCCTACAGCTTTGCTTGCAGCAAAGTGGATGATAGCCTTGATGTCGTTGTATTTGGCAAAGACTTTATCCAAACCTTCGTAATCGAGACAATCGAGTTGCTCAAAGTCAGGACGAATGCCTGTTATTTTAGCAATATTGTCTACTACATCGGCACGTGAATTGGAGAGGTTGTCTACAATCACCACGTCATATCCGCTGTTCTGCAATTCTACAACGGTATGAGAACCGATAAATCCGGTACCGCCTGTTACCAATATTCTTTCTTTCATTGTTGTTACTATTATCTATGTTTTACTTTCCTATTCTCTATCACGGATTTTATCTTTTTTTACTCACTTTCGGCAAAGAGTCTCTTCGGATAGATGCCACAACGAATCATTTCGTTGATTTTCAGTATCGTTTGTATCTTATCATCGGGAGAGACGACCCCCATCCACACAGCCTGAGTCTCGTATGCTTTCACACTACCCTCGCCTTTTGCTATCATCCCGTTTATAAAATCGGGAATGGTGAAAAATGACTTTAAGTCCATGCCGTTCTCATCGATGAAGTGGTCGAAATCTTTGCGTATATTCTGAAATATGGCTGGAGAAAATCCCCACATATTCATTGACACCGGTGCGTTCTCGTCAAGAGCAATCCATTTGTTGTACTCATTCAGGTACATTGGGTCTCCACTAATGCGCTCCACTCCCGGTCGGTCGGTCACTGACTTCAACAATCTCTGGCTGTCAATCTCACAAATGCCTCGATTTGCTCCTCCACCTTCAGGAATCACATTTGCCAACTTGTAGTTTATCAACACGTGCCGGTCTGCGGTTGCATCCATCTCTTGCAGATGACGGTAAAGCAACTCGAAACTTTCACGTTGGTAAAAGTTAACGGCATTGATAACCCCGAACGGCTCTTTTATTTTATCTGAAGCTGTCAACACCGCTTGCGCTGACCCCCACAAATGAGCACGCTTAGGATTCCGCTTTTTTTCAGGAACCAAGTCTACTTCCTGATATACATAATCAACCTCTACCAATCCCTGGTATTTTGCGGATATCTTATTCTTGAAATCGTCTTCAAAACACCTGCTGATAACGAATATTACTCTCTTAAACCCTGCCTTAACAGCATCGTATATGGAATAATCAAGTACGGTTTCACCATTTGGTCCTATTGCTTCCGGATACTTCAACCCACCATATCGGTTCCCCATTGTTGCCGCCAATATCAATAATGTTGCCGTCATTCTATTTTCAGTATATTTGCTTTTCAGTTTGCAAAGGTAGCTATTTTTTTGAAACTCCCAAAGCTTCATGCCAAATATTTGAGAAGAATAGTATATCAGAAAGAGGGGATAAAAAAGCAAAACCTTTAAAAACTCCATTGAAAACATGGAAGTTCCATATAAAAATCCTAACTTTGCACTGAGAATATTTTTTGCGAATGAAACAAGGAATCTTACTTATCATCATCGGGACTTTGTTTTCTCTTTTCATGGGAGCTTGCCAAAAGAGAACCGGTCTCACCTCACACACACCGATAGAACGCGACCTTCCACAGATTGAAGACAGCGGAAAGTTAGTGGTATTGACAACCTACAGTTCTACTACCTATTTTGAATATCGAGGAGAATCTATGGGATTTCAATACGAACTTGCCAAGCAGTTTGCCGACTATTTGGGGGTAGAGTTGGAAGTAAAAGTTGCAAAAAACACCCGCGAACTGACTCAAATGCTGCTTGCCGGTGAAGGGGACTTGATAGCCTATAACCTCCCTATTACTTTAAGGGGAAAAGACAGCCTGCTATATTGCGGAGAAGAGGTTATTTCACACCAAGTGCTGGTGCAGCGGAGGGGACGCAAGCAACAACGCATCAGCGATGTTACAGAACTGATAGGCAAAGAGGTATACGCCAAACCGGGAAGAAGTTCGCAAAGACTCTACAACCTGAATCGGGAATTGGGAGGCGGCATCGTCATACACAAAATGGAGGCTGACAGCATCACCGAAGAAGACTTGATAGCCCTTGTCTCACTTGGAGAAATCGACTACATGGTATGCGACAACGAGGTGGCACGCCTCAACAAGACCTATTACCCCAACCTGCACATACAGTTACAGGTGGGATTAGACCAGCGTTCGGCTTGGGCTGTCAGGAAAGAAGAGCCATTGCTTGCCGAAGCTGTCAACCAATGGCAAAAGAGACACACGACCTCTCTGGCATACAAAGCCAGCATGAAACGATATTTCGAATTGGCAAAGAGCATACCTCACGGATATATCTTATCTATACAAGACGGAAAGATTTCACACTACGACCAACTCTTCAAACAATATGCCGACTCCATCGGATGGGATTGGAAGTTGCTGGCTTCGTTAGCTTATACCGAATCAAACTTTGACACCACCGCCATATCTTGGGCTGGTGCTAAGGGGTTGATGCAACTGATGCCTAATACAGCCCGTGTCATGGGAGTTCCACCGGGAAAAGAGCAAAACCCGGAAGAGAGCATAAAGGCGGCATGCAAATACATCGCAGCCATGAACCGGAGTTTTAGAAAGATAGAGAATCCGGACGAACGTATCAATTTCATTCTGGCGGCTTACAACGCCGGTATCGGACATGTATACGATGCCATGGCACTGGCTGAGAAGTATGGAAAAGACAAACAGATATGGAAAGACAACGTAGAAGACTATATCCTGCTGAAAAGCAAGCCCGAATACTTTAATGACCCGGTATGCCGGAACGGATATTTCCGTGGAATAGAGACCTACAATTTTGTGCGGGAGATAAGGGGCAGACACAAAATCTATTGCGAAAAAATCAAAGAGTGACACATCATCCTTCACTAAAGACGGACATCATGCAGAAAGACGTATTCAGCGAAATCATCCAATATCACCGGTCAACCATACCGCTCAACGAGAAATATGCACGCCTCTACAACCTGCTTGACAGGGTTTGTAAAGAGATGACAGCCGATTTCCCGACAGACTTCTCAAACCTATTCTCACGCCTGTACGCCCTCTGCAAACATACCGCCTACCAACGAGGAGCCATCGAATATTTCCGGATGAATGCACGAAGCATCTTACGGAAAGAGGTGGAACCGGAATACGACGATTACCTCTACGACCTGAAAGCTGTAGCCGAAGCTGTAAGCCACTTCTATGGCATCCCCATACCACACCCGTTGGAAAGCATATTACCGGCAAAATGGCGTCCCCAACCATCGGTCAAGCACTATGCAACCCACATCAAACAGATGAGAGTGGTAGTTGACCACTGGGACGACAGCTTCATCTACGGGTTTGACGAGCAACACCCTACCGAACAGCCACTGGTAATCAACTTTTCTGAGAACAACCATTTTGCCAACACTTATACCTTATTATATAGAGGGGCACAAATGAACCTGCTCAACGTGGGATGTGACGGGAACGGCACCTTTTACCCGGAGTTGTTTGTCCTCGAACCCGACTTTCTGATTGACATCAGCGCATTGGCTGAGTGTTACCAGTCTTATGGCAACCATCCGGCAAACTACCTCATACAAAAGTTCCGCCCCAAAGAGACCACCCACCAGATATTGTTGGGTAATGCCGCCAACCAGTTTCTGGACGATTGCGTAAACGAACAACCCGATTCACCTGCAACCTACGAACACTCTATCCAAAAGGTCTTCTGCAACGACCCGCTCAACTTTACGACATGCGAAAAGATTGACCGTGAGTTTTTCAATGCAGCCCAACAACAATTCGGTAACATCCGGCAAACCATACGGAACTTGTTTGAATCGTCATACAGTGCTATCGACAAAAAAGGAGCACTACTCGAACCTTCATTCCTGTGTGAAAGCATGGGACTGCAGGGACGCATGGACTACCTGCAAGGAGATTTCCGTTACCTGATAGAGCTCAAATCAGGAAAAGCTGAAGAATGGGGGCAACTGCGCTCTAAAGAGAATCATGCCCTGCAGATGGCACTATATAAAGAGGTTCTCTATTACAACTTGGATATCAAATACGACCAAAACGAGGCTTACCTCTTCTATTCACGTTATCCCAAGCTGTTTGCCGAACGGAGTTCAAAAGCGCAGATACAAGAGGCGATAAACCTACGTAACCGGATTGTCGCTCAAGAGTTGGAACTGAGGCACGACGGAGGAGAAGCACTTCTCAAAAGCATTACTCCCGACATGTTGAACACCCGTAATTGCCAGAATCGCTTGTGGAGGGATTTTCAGAGGCCACAGCTGGAACAGTTTACTGCCCCTTTCCTCCAGGCTGATGACGTGACTTTAGCATACTTTCACACCTTCACGGCTTTTGTCGAACGCGAGCAATTTCTTGCCAAAACAGGTGATATACGGGCAGAATCGAACCACGGATTTGCCAACACATGGAACACCGATACCCCGACAAAGCTGGCTACAGGAGATATCCTGACCGACTTGAAGATAAAAGACTTCTCCCTCGATGAAGGAATAGAGAAAGTAATGCTGGAGATTCCTGCATACGATGAGAACTTCCTGCCCAACTTCCGATTGGGAGACATTGTCTTGCTCTATGAACGGAACAGCGAACAAGATAGGGCAACAAACAAGCTGGTCATCAGAGGAACAATAGAAAAACTGACTACCGACACGCTTGTCATCTTATTGAGAAACAAGCAACGCAACCCGCAAATATTCAACACCACAGGCAACTATGCCATCGAACACGATTTCATGGATGCTTCATTCAACAATCTCTATAAGGGATTGTACACCCTATTGACCACACCCAAACAACGACAAGACTTGCTCCTTTGCCGCAGAAATCCAAAAAGCAATCCTACCATAAACCTCAACCGCCACTATCTGAACGCCCAGATAGATGAGATTGTGTTGCAAGCCAAACAAGCCGAAGACTACTTCCTGCTGGTGGGACCTCCCGGAACCGGAAAGACATCGGTAGCCCTACGCTCGATGGTAGAAGAGTTTATGAGTGAAGAGGGATGCAACCTGCTGTTACTCTCTTACACAAATCGGGCTGTCGATGAGATATGTGAGATGTTGGAAAGTATAACACCCACCCCCAACTACATGCGCATTGGAAGCGAAGCCACCTGCGAACCGCGTTTCCGTCCACATTTGATGAAAAATCTGTTGAAAGAAAAGAAGAGGCGCAACGATATACACCAAACCATCGCTGAAATACGCATCATTGCCGGAACTACATCCTCCATATCCGGACATCCGGAGCTGTTCAAGCTCAAACATTTCCAAGTGGCTATAGTCGATGAGTCGTCACAAATACTCGAGCCGCAAATCATCGGCATACTCTGTGCACACGACGGAATCAGATGCGCCATCGACAAGTTCATACTCATAGGCGACCACAAACAGCTGCCTGCCGTAGTGATGCAGCGCACTGAAGACTCTGCCGTATCCGATGAAAAGCTGACAACCATCGGGCTCACCAATTGCCGGAACTCACTGTTCGAGCGCCTCTACCAATACCAACAAGACCATCCGACACAGGGCATCACACAGATGCTCAACCGGCAAGGACGCATGCATCCGGACATCAGTTCATTCGTAAACCTGCAATTCTATGACGGACAGCTGGACATTGTACCCGTCAAACACCAACAAGCCACCCTCGAATGGGACGGAAAGCTTCACCATAACCAGTGGGAAGAACTGGTGGCAAACAACCGTTTATGCTTTATAGACACCCCCTACCCTCCATTGGAGGACTCCAACAAAGTCAACCGCCACGAGGCAAAAGCTACCGCCTTGCTCGTATCAGCCATATACAACCTGTGCCAACAGAACGGACTCCCGTTTGACGCGTCTCACCGCATAGGCATCATTGTGCCGTTCAGAAATCAGATTGCACGCATTGCACACGAATTGGCACAACTGAACATCCCCGAAACAGAGCAAATCAGTATTGATACGGTTGAAAGATATCAGGGAAGCCAGCGCGACATCATTATCTACAACACCACCATCAGCCAACCCTACCAGCTGGACATTCTGTCGGTGACAGCCTATGCCAACGGCAAACTGATTGACCGCAAACTGAACGTTGCACTCACCAGAGCACGCAAACAACTCTTCGTCATAGGCAACAGCGACCTGCTGAACAGGAACGGCATCTACAACCAACTGATAGCCTCCATCCGCCAAGAAGGACGCTACACCAAGTTGCACGATTTATAAAAAGAATCAGAACTTTTTGCCACCGAACACATTAAAGAACGTGGCAAATATAATTTTGAAGTCAACCAGCAAAGAGCGCGTCTCCAGATAATGCAAATCCATCTGCAGACGGTTCAGCATCTTCTCCATAGTATCGGTATATCCGTTATACAAAGTAGCCTCAGAGGTTACTCCCGGACGCATTTTATAAATATACACATAACGCGGGTCTTCCTTCATTATCTTGTCAATGAAATATTGACGTTCCGGACGAGGACCGACAAACGACATATCCCCCACCAACACATTCCACAGTTGGGGCAGTTCGTCCAAGTGGTGTTCGCGCAAGAACTTCCCTACCGGTGTCAAACGGGCATCCCCCACCTCTGCCAACTGCGGGACTCCCGCCTCTTCAGCCTCCACCTTCATAGTACGGAACTTGAAGATAGTAAAAGGTTCACCCCCGTATCCGATACGCTCTTGCTTGAAGATGACAGGACCACTGCTTTGACATTTCAACGCTATATAAACAAATAAGAAAAGAGGGGAAAGAAGAACCATAGCAATGACAGAACCTAAAATATCCATCACCCGCTTTACTCCTCGTTCAAACCGATTCATCCCATCAGTTATTCCCAAATCGCCCCTTTTTTTATCCTCCAATCTATCCATCATCTGCTAAATTCACATGATAACATAATCTGCATTTCTTGATTACAACTGAATTTTGGTTATTTTATTATATTTTCATGTTTATTTTTCATGCGAATCATTCAAAAAACTCCAAAGAAAGCACTAACACCTAAAATCTCGTTATTACCATCCTTTTTCTTCTAAAAATAGTCCTGCAATTCAACACAATTGATTATCTTTGCACATTCTTTTCTCAAAGTGAGGCTCTTTTGTGAAGTCAAGACTGTAAAAAAACAGAAAGATTCGTTCTTAGGTTATCCAGATGCCAGGAAAGAGAGACCTCTTGAGGATATTATAAAAAGAGAACTACAGACAAAATGAAAAATAGATTCATTGCCAATACGCTAAATTACATCGCAAGAACTTGTTCACGCATTACCAAACACGAAGTGCGGAAAGAAATTAAGATGGAAGACTTGCTTCCACGTGAACCTATACAGATAGACACCCTCCGAATAGCGTCACACATCGAAGGTAAGCGTGTGCTGATTACCGGTGCTGCCGGTTCTATCGGAAGCGAACTGATGAGACAAGTCATCACTTTCAACCCGCACCAACTCATTCTCATTGATAATGCAGAGACCCCCTTACACGACATCAAGTTAGAGATTCAAGACAAATGGCATAACATCAATGCCAAATGCATTATAGCCGACGTCTCCAACGCGGTATTAATGGAAAAGATATTCGCAGAATACCGTCCCCAATACATTTTCCACGCTGCTGCCTACAAGCATGTTCCAATGATGGAAGAAAACGCATGCGAATCTATCCGCGTGAATGTATACGGAACCAAAGTTGTGGCTGATTTAGCCGTAAAATACAATACCGATACGTTTGTGATGATTTCGACAGACAAAGCCGTAAATCCGACAAATGTTATGGGTTGTTCTAAACGTATAGCCGAAATATACGTACAATCTCTCGGGAAAAAGCTAATTGAAATCAGCCGAACCAAAACAACCAAATTCGTGACTACACGCTTTGGAAACGTTTTAGGGTCAAACGGTTCTGTAATCCCTCGTTTTAAGGAACAGATAGACAATGGAGGACCGGTAACAGTCACCCACCCCGACATTATCCGCTACTTTATGATTATCCCCGAAGCCTGCAGATTGGTGCTCGAAGCAGGAAGCATGGGAAATAGCGGGGAGATTTACATTTTCGACATGGGTGAACCGGTGAAGATTCTGGATTTGGCAAAACGCATGATAGAGCTTTCCGGAAAAAGATACATTAAAATCCAGTTTACAGGTTTACGCAGTGGAGAAAAGCTGTATGAAGAGTTGCTCAACGATAAAGAATTGACCAAATCTACAGCACACAACAAAATCATGATTGCCACCGTTCGCAAATATGACTATGATGAAATCAAAAGTAAACTTCAAGAGCTGTTTGAAGCAGGAAATACGTATGATCAGATGAGAACTGTAGCAGCCATGAAGAAAATCGTACCTGAATTCATCAGTCAGAACTCTTGTTTTGAAGTGCTTGACAAGGAGAATCAAGAGGATTAATCAATCAGCTGAGTCCGATTGCCTTTTCAAAGTCTGCACTGATATAGATATACTTGAAACAATTTGCCGAAAAACTCATGTACAAAAAACTGCTTTTTGGGGGAATCCTTGCTCTTTTACCATTTTATACGGTAAAAGGAGAACGCAAATTACAACTCAGCTATGCCGTTGAGAGTCGGATAACTGCAAACGATGGCGACTATGCTCCCTTTTGGTTTACAGCCAATAGGCAAGGGCTTTCTTCTATAGCATCTTCACACGGATATCTGAGAGGTTCACTTTTCGGTCAGGGGAAAATCGGGAGAAACACTTTGTGGAAGTACCAATTCGGGGTAGACTTGGCTACGGGATATGACCTTACGTCTGATTTCATTGTACATCAAGCCTTTGCCGATATTTCCTATGGTGCCTTAGAACTAAGCATTGGTAGTAAAGAACGATTTTCCGAACTTAAAAACAGACTGCTCAGTTCGGGTGGAATGACCTATTCCGGGAATAGCCGTCCCATCCCACAAGTACGTATAAGCCTGCCTGAATTTTGGACCATCCCCGGAGTCAACTGGTTGCACGTAAAAGGACATTTGGCGTACGGACGCTTTACCGACGACAATTGGCAGCGCGACTTCACGTCGGGTACCACCTCACGATACGGGGAAGACATCTTATATCACAGCAAAGCCGCTTTCTTCAAGTTCGGTAATCCTGAGAAATTCCCTGTCGAACTGACCATCGGGGCTGAGATGATGACTCAGTTCGGAGGAACTGTATATAACACAGGCAATGGCACACAGAAGATGCCCTCTTCTTTCAAAGACTACTTTAAAGTGTTGCTTCCATTCAGCGGTGACTCTTCGACCCCAGCTGCCGAACAAAACAATGTTTATGGCAACACATTAGGCAGTTGGCACATAGCTTTAGACATCCATTTAGGCGAATGGCACATCCGCCCTTATTACGAGCATTTCTTCGACGACCAGTCAATGATTGTCGACGAAATATCATGGAAAGAATATGGCGACAACTTCGGGCACGGCTCTTTTTGGGACTACATTCCCCCATTAATCCCTGATGACTACTATTGGAAAGACGGACTGTACGGAATAGAAGTCACATTCCCAAAGAACCGCATCATCAGTCAGGTTTTATATGAATATGTAGCCACTAAGGAACAGACCGGACCTCTGTTTCACGACAACAGCACGCATTTTGACGACCAAATCAGTGCCGTCGACAACTATTTCAACCACTACATTTATCCCGGATGGCAACATTGGGGTATGAGCATCGGCACTCCATTGGTGCTTTCACCCATATATAATGAGAACAAACACCTGATTTTCCGCAGCAACCGCATGAAAGCCCACCATATTGCGCTGACAGGTTCGCCCACCAACGAGTTTGACTACCGCATACTCTGTACCTTTACCGACAATTGGGGGACCTATTACGACCCGTTGGACGAAATCATGTCAGAGGTACGTACACTTGCGGAGATAAATTATAGCCCCAGCAAATTAAAGGGGTGGAATTTCACACTCTCAGGAGCCTGGGATTATAGTGAACTGACCGGACACGGAGCCGGAGCTGCCATCACCATCACTAAAAAGGGAATTTTATGCAAATGAAGACAAAATCATACTTCTTAAACCTACTCCTTTCTGCCGGGTTGCTGCTACTTTTCGGCATAAGCCAAAGCGGATGCACGCCCGAAGCCGACAACGGAGAACTTGACGGCATGTGGAAACTGCGCACCATAGCTTATCAAACCGGAGAGCAAGTCTCCTGTGAAGATTTATACTACATCATTTCCCACAGGCTCATAGAATTGGCATGGTCATACGAAGACAAACGCCCGGGTCAGGAGATGACTTATTACCTCGGACGTTTCCAACACAAGGGAGACTCTTTATACATCTATGATTTCCGCCATTACAAGCACGAAGAGAACAAGGTGTCTGTAGAAGAGCTTAACCGCTTCGGGCTGCAAGATGAAGAGACCGGATTCCGCATCACCACGCTCAACAGTTCACACATGACCTTACAGGCACCACATGCCACACTCTATTTCCGGAAATTCTGAACAGACAATACAGACAATATCGGCAACAATCGCTTCCCTATTTACGCAAGAAGCAGTTGTTGCCGATTTTTATGTGACCAAGAAAAACAGCCGTCACTGCCTTTCTAATCTAAAATCTTAGAGATAGTTTTGAATATCAAGCGAAGGTCATACAGCAGGCTATGATGTTGCACATATTCCAAGTTCATTCGCAACTTATCCGGCATAATCACCCGTATGTAATACTCTTCAGGATTGTCCACGGCTGCCAACAATTCGTTTTCATTGCTGTATTGTATGGAAGCCATGTCGGTAATGCCCGGTCTCACGTCCAACACGTGCAACTGTTCGGGCGTATACATGTCCACATATTTACGCACTTCGGGGCGAGGTCCTACCAGGCTCATATCGCCCTTCAGGACATTGATGAGTTGAGGGAACTCATCCAACTTATATTTGCGGATGTAGTAACCCGAGGGGGTAACCCGAGGGTCGCGCCCGCCTACGGTAATCAATCCCTTCTTATCGGCATCCAGATACATCGATCTGAATTTATAGAGGTAAAAGTCACGTCCTCCACGACCGACACGCAATTGCCGGTAGAAGACCGGACCGCGCGAATCGCATTTTATCCATACAGCCATTATCAGGAACAGCGGTGACAGACAAATCAATCCGAAGAAAGAACAAACAACGTCAAAAAGCCTTTTCATCATCCCAAAACAATCAACCCATCACCACTTGATATGCTTTCTTGACTGCCTGTACGATATATGCCACCTGTTCATCCGTCAGCTGCGGGTAGATGGGCAGAGATATCTCCACACAATAGTGGGCATAAGCATTCGGATAATCTTCCATCCGATAGCCCAACTCTTTGAAATAGCTGAGCATCGGCAGGGGTACGTAATGTACGTTTACCGCGATATCAGCTTTCGAAACTTCAGCTATTATGGCATTGCGTTGTTCCTCGGTAATACCTTTGATGCGAAGTGCCAGCAAGTGGTATGAACTCTCTACCCCATCGGCTGACTCTGAAGGGGGCATCACCATCCAGTCGCAATCAGCAAACCCCCGCTCATAGGCTTTAAACACCTCTTTGCGCCGTTTCAGCAATTGGGGATAGAGGCGCATCTGTGCCAACGCAATCGCTGCATTCACGTCCGGCAAGTTTATCTTCATGCCCAATCCCACGATATCGTACTTCCACCCACCTGCTTGCGACTTGGTAAAGGCATCCTTCGTCTGGCAGTTCAACGTGTTCAGGCGAAGTTCGGCATACACCTTTGCGTTATCAAACGGAGCCGGCAAGTTGATACAGATGGCTCCTCCCTCTGCTGAAGTCACATTCTTGACTGCATGCAGTGAAAAGATGGTAATGTCCGAACGCCCGCCTTGTGGCAGGTGCGCTCCCAACGAATGGGCTGAATCGCTGATTACCATGATACGTCCGAGCATACGCTGCACCTCGTTTTCTGCTACAAACATACCCTTTATTTCCGGGTCATTCACCAGCGACATGATGGCAGGATAGTCGCAAGGGTATCCGCCTATATCTACCGGCAGGATGGCTTTCGTGCGGGGGGTAATAGCCTTGCGGATAGCCTCGACCGAGATGTTAAAATCGTCACCCGAATCGACCATCACCGGAGTGCCTCCAACATGAATCACCGCATGGGCGGTAGCACAATAGGTATAGGCAGGCACAATCACCTCGTCACCGGGTTTCACCCCCAACCAGGTAAGCATCAACATGGCTCCCGAGGTCCATGAGTTTACGCAAAGCACCTCTTGCGAGTTGGCATACTCTTTTATCGACTCTTCCAGCGCCTTTACTTTCGGTCCGGTTGTAATCCACCCCGAGCGGAGTGTGTCGGTCACTTCATCTATTATCGATTCATCTATGTAAGGTGGTGAAAAAGGTATTCTCATTTTCTATATTCTTTTTTATCGTTTGCTTTTTTACTATCGGTTTATCTCTACCGCGAATTTCCCATGGGTCAGCAACTTATAGATTCCGACCAGATAGCCCCATCCGTAGCTCAAATGTACCAGCAGGAACATGAGAGGGAGCACCAACACCAGCAGCGGCTTATGCCTGCGCCCAGCCTCTTGCACACTGAAGGCTACAGCCAACAGGGCATACAGCAACAACACCGCCAGGTAGGGAATCTGCGGCCAACTCCATGCCAGACTCATCAAACCGCCCAACACGATGCCCAGTACAAACAGCATCGGGAAGAATTGCCTTACCGTAGCCGGTGCTCCTAATTTTTTGTTGACCAAGGGTTTGAACAAGCCATACTGATAATACATCTTCATCATCTTCTTCACACTGTCGCGTGCGTAATAGTCGATGACCAATTTGGGGATAAGGAATATTTTACCACCGGCATTTATTATGCGGGCATTGAACTCGTCATCCTGATTGCGTACCAGGTCTGTGTCAAACAGCCCGATGCGTTCGAAGACCGAACGGGGAAAACAGCCAAAAGGCACCGTATCAGTCTCGGTAACCTTGTCAGCACCAACCTTGTGCAACGAGTTTCCTACACCGAACTTATGGCTTGAGGCGGCGGCAATGGCATGGCACACTGTCGTGTCGCGAGCCGGCAGTGTATTCCACACCGCTCCCACATTATCGGCTTGCAGTTTCACTTGCCATTCTACCAGTGTGGATATATAGTTTACAGGATACGTGCAATGTCCGTCAATGCGGATGATGATGTCTCCGGTTGAATCCTTAATGCCGGCATTCAAGGCATAAGGTACTGTCTTATGGGGATTGTCAAGCAAATGAAGGAAGGGATACTTCGAGGCATAGTCTGCTACAATGCTGCGGGTAGCATCGTTGCTCATACCGTCCACAAAAAAGAGTTCAAGTTCTTCTTTGGGATAGTCTTGCGCCACAACAGATTCTATACAACGAGCAATGAATCGCTCTTCATTGTATATAGGACATACTACCGAAACCTTCATTTACCTCTATATATTTAATTTAAGAACGTAGGTTTTTCCGTTTTATTACTTTCTTTATCATTTTTTCAGGAATGAAGACTCTCTTTCTTCGTACATTTCCAACTTACGTTCCGATTTTCGGGGCGCAAAGATACTATTTTTTTCCGAAATATGTCCTATCCTATACTGTATATCTCACATTTTGCCTTGTTCTTTTCCGGCTGTCAGTTTTCTGCCAAACGGGTCCGCCACGGCTTTGTGGGCTGCTTCTCGAGCCAATATAGCCTCTGCATCAGTTATTTCTGAAGGGTGATAGCTGATTTCTGTTGCCGCCTCTCCATAGAGCATCTCATACCAGGTGCATGCTGCCGTATACCTGCCCAACGGGTTCAAGTGGTGTGTGTCGCGACACACCGAGTCTCCCACCTCTGCACGCAGATACTGGATAGCAGTACCTGTAGAAATGAACAGGCGAACATCCAACTCTGATGCTATCCGGTAAGAGGCTGCAAGAACATTACTGTACATCGAAGCCGAATAGCTGGAATCTTTCTCATATGACCAAATGAGGTGCCACCCCCAATCGACCTTCCTTCCCAACCTACTTTCAACCGTATCTTGCAGGGCAAAAGCATAGGGAACCATAGAGCTATAGGTCCCCGAAAGGGATGACACCTGCTGCAGGCAGACGATGTCCCACTCCTCGTCTTGCAGGGCTGCCTGCGATGTCCACCCCGTCTCGTAGCTGTGCGTCCGGTTATAGTCTTTCACATAGTCAAACTTCACGTCTGCCGAGGTGAAACCTTTCCAATGCCGCTCAAGCGAGCAAGCACTGTATACCAGGTTACCGGCAATCAGTCCTTTGCCCCGCTCTTTCACTATAGAGGGAAGGTAATAAAAAGCATCAAAGCTGAAGCTGTTTCCCAAGGCAAGAATCCGTATGGTATCGTCGTCTTCGGGATTCAGATAGGGAAGATACGACTCTTCTCCGAGAATCGAATCAGCAGGCAAGGTCGGGCACACCACCCAGTTGAACTCATCGTTCTCATCGTCACACCCTATCGCCTGCAATGAGAGGAAGAGCGATAAAGGGAGAAATACTAATAAATTCTTCATTTGTAATAGGCATTATTTTCTTTTGGCTATAATCAAGTTCACTCAAACCGTTTGACTACCTTGGCAGGCACTCCTGAAACCATGCAATTGTCGGGCACATCGTCGACCACCAGTGAATTGGCACCGATGGTCACATTGTTTCCGATGGTCAACGGTGCCAGGATGGTCACTCCCGTACCTATATAGCAGTTGTCACCGATGAGGAGCGGCAACTCACCACGGTCTACATCGACAATTCCCCCATCGGTCCGCTCTATGCCGGGCTGTTTTTTTCCCAACATCACGTTGGGGGCTATCGTACAGTTTTTGCCGATACGTGCTCCCGGGGTCACACGCAGGTAACCGGGATGCAACAGCTTGCAGCCGGCTCCCAACGAGCCGGGTTGTACCTGCATGACGTATTTCAACGACATCCGCCGGTGCTGCAACATCCGGTATACATAGCATGGCAGGTTATACCACCGGCGGTTGTTCTGGTAGTATTCCAAATAGCGCAGATTACGCAAGTAGCTGTACAAACGATAAGTCTCGCTGAAAGTGAGCCACTTCCACCAGGGCATCTTGCGCCCTATACGCTTCAGGTCTTCAGCCAGATAATAGTTGAGGTCTGCTTTTGTCTTTATCATATCATCTTAGCATTTTCACGCATCGGCGGTCAGTCAGCCGGTTCCGCCTCCGCTGTCCGGTATAGCCCGTAGTGGCTGCACACCGCCTCTATCTGGCGGTCGTTTCCGTTCTCCTTCACATTCTGGCAGGCAAGCGACGAGCCGCTGTGCAAAAACTGGTAGATGGCATCGAGGGAATAGTCTTTACACCCCTTGAAGTCTACCAGATGATGGCGGGTACCCTGCATCAGTGCCATAGCCCAAAACCAGATATCGTCGGCGGCAGGTGCCAAGCGGCTAATCAGCCGGTAGTTGTCTACCGCATCATACAGGCAGTGCGGCGGATAGAGCACTCCACCCCACCCGACCGGGAAGAGGCGTCCTGAACAGGTCTCTTTCACATCCTTGCGCCACCGGTCGTAGGGCAACAACCTGCCTGCTTCGTCCAACAATGGCTCGTGTGCCACAATGCAGTGTATCTGTTCGGGATACTCCAACCACGACTCATACATCCGTTCGATGAACTGGGGCGAATAGTAGATGTCATCGTCTACGGTGATGATGATATCTTCGGGACAGAGGCTCAAGGCAGGCAGCAGTTTCTTATACGACCGCAGGTCTTCACAGTAACGTATCTCCACGCCACATGCCGACAGCTGTTTCAACGGTTGGGGCAAGGTGTCGTCGCTCCAATGCTCGTCGTCGAGCCACAAGATGATGCGGTCGGGCTTCACGGTCTGTTTCAACAGCGACACCAGGGTGTAAGATACCACCTCTTTCACCCGACGCCCGTAACTGGTCAGCGACACCACTATCTGCGGAGAGCGGGGCGAATTGTTGAGCCCGTCTGACACGTCGAACCCCTTGAGGTGCTTGATGTCAACCTTCTTGCACTGTCCCTGTATGTCATTCCAAGCTATAGCCAGCTTGTTAAATAGTCCACTCATGCTATGTTCAAATATCTTCGGCAAAGATAAGCAATCCTCTCCATTTTCCCAAAAAAAGTGAACGGAATAAATAGCGGTCACCCTTTTTTCAGAAAAACAGTCAACAAAGGTGGCTGAAGAGGACTCTTTTTAACGTAATTTAAAACTCATATTAAAAACTGTTTTTCATACAAAAAAAGTCCCAGGACCCAAGTCCGCCGGTTGCAGGACTGAACGGCGTGAGTCCTAGGACAAAACGGCGTGAGTCCTGCAGATTTTTCAGAAACTCCAGGACTCACCGCCACACATCCAGGAAGCGGATAAAAAAAGCGGCATCAGGCCGCTCTGGAAAGCTGATGTATACATATAGCATACAGCCCAATAGCCCTATATGTCCATTTTATGCATTAAAAATAACTCATTAACTATTTTTTTCAGCAATAAGTTTTGCGGTATAAAAAGATATTCGGTATTTTGCACACCGTTTAAAAGAATAGGAAATAAGCCATTCACCCATTTGACGCATTATGATAACAGTCACAACTTTAGCGGCACTCTTAAACGTTGGAGCTATCCAAAACGACACCATCACTATAAACGCAGATATTGATTTGGGGACAGATACCATAACCTTGGGGAGCGGATGTCGATTGGAATTTAGCGAAATCGGTCGGTTCAGAAACGGGACACTCATCGGTACGGTAACCAATGAGTATCTTGACATCACCGACTTTGGCGCATCCACCACATCCGACAGCGGCAACAATGCCGCCTTAAGAAATGCCATCAACCTTTGCGACAATGTGTTTATACCCGAAGGAAAATTCCGACTCACAGAAACAGTACGAATCACACGCCCGGGAATCAAGCTGTTCGGAGACGGTTACCACCAATCTGTCTTACAATCTGTTTACAGCACAAGCGATACCAAGACCGTAGACAGAGAGGGAGACAAGAGATTGTTCAACCTTGTGACAGTAAGTTCGGGGATTAGAGACATCAAGATTGAAGACCTGACATTACAAAGTAAAGGCAGTAAAACGCAGGGCAATTACCTGATAAAAGTGAATGAGGGAGCCGAAAACATCCATGTGGAGGGTTGCCTGTTCGACAATGCCACAGGTGGAGTGATAGTCTATCCGGGATGTGAATGGATAAACATCATCGGATGCAGATTCCGGAACATGGTATTCTTGCCGGGAGGAGGCGGTGGCGAACAGAATGAGGATAAAACAAGAACACTGGAAGGGGGTGCCGGTGGGTATGGTGTCGTATTCCACCAAAAGGTGGGAAAACCCGGCATAAAGCATGGCGTAATAAGTGGTTGCGTGTTTGAAAGTACAGTCATCCGCCACGCCGTGTATATCCAAAAGTCAAGCGATGTACTGATTAGCGACAACGTTATCTATGGCACAACAGCAATGAACGATAATGTCAACGGAGAGAACCTGGTAGAGATTTTAGATTCCATCGGATTGACAGATACCCAATTGGAGGCAATGGAGGTAACCAGACACATGACCCATTTCGATTATGCATTTGAGTACAAGGGATGTCAAAACGTGCGCATCATCAACAACTACCTGGAGGGAGGCATAGGACTATTGAACGGAACGACCGACAACGACGGCAGATTAGGGGAAAGTTTTTTACTGAAAGACAACAGAGCTGTTGGATTTGACAACGAATTAGGAAAAGCAGACTGCCCCGATGGAGTCAAAGGTGACAGGAACTGGATTTACGACAAAAAGATAAACGGAGGTGCGGTCGTCATCAACACTGACAACCTAAACGGCCAACCGTAAATCTTCCACAAAAAGAAAAGGATTATCGCTTGATGCCCATCAACTCCATATACATCTCGCGTGTCACTCCGTCATAACGCCTGCTATCGGCATGCAATCTTCGAATGAAGTTGCAGGTTTCTTTGACAGATGTTCCGGCTTTCAGCAACAACAGAACAATGTAGAGACTGTAAACGCCGCTCCACAAGTTGAAGAACAGGGAAGAATAGTGCAACCGCACATCAATATACCGATTGAGGAAATAGACAAAGCGCTTGTCGTTACGCTTCAACTTGGAGGTTGACCGTCCCACCTTATGATATATCCGCGAAGCGACCACACATGCCATCCCTACCCCTTCACGCTGCATGCGCAACGAGAAGGCAAAGTCTTCTTCGCCAAAAAAGAAACGTTCGGTAAAAAGCTGTCCCTGCTCATCCAATACACGCGGTGAAAAATAGAGGGCACAACCCGTAATGAAGCTCACGGGAATATGGCTACTCTCTTTGACGGCACTAACAGGTTTGCCGGCATAGTAGTATTTGCGGAATCCGGCAAACAAGCGACCTCCACAATTCCAGATAATCCCCTTGGGAGAATAGAGACTTATCAGCGGAGAGAGTACCTCATACTGTGGATATTGAGTTTGAAACAACGCTAACTGCTGCAAAAAGTCCGGTTCGACTTCAGTGTCGTTATTCAACACCAAATAGTGGTCGGGGTGGAATCGAGAGACCAATTCTATAGCCAAGTTATTCCCTTTGGCAAACCCATAATTCTGCGAAAGGGTATAGAGAATACAAGCTCCCGCTGAAGGTGACGACATTTCCTGCCCTTCCCTTTCAGCTACCTTGCAAAAAGAGTAAAACGTTTGCTTGCCTCCCCAATCTATCAGACGATTTACGCTATCATCTGTCGAACCATTGTCGGCAACAACCACATAAAAGTCATCTCCCTTAACAGCCGACAAAGATTCCAAGCAAGCCAGCGTGTCATCACATCCATTCCAATTCAATAAAATGATAGCAGTCATATCTACTTTTTATCAACAAGTTTATCAATCTCCCCCCCTACCTCTGTAATTAAACCTACAACGGGAAAGAAGGAATATCAAGCAAAAATAAAACGGGATTTCTACAATACTCAAATGGAAAAAATAGAATTCAAACCATCCCATAGCCAACAACGAGCACGAAAACAAATAGCACAACAAAAACATCAAGTGCCTTGTAACCAATGCGACAATCATACTTCCATATA
>JAFUPU010000015.1 GCA_017472635.1 Bacteroidaceae bacterium | reverse complement strand
TGTGATGTCTCCTGTAACGCTCGAGTGCCGTGCTTACCTGTTCGATGCAGCTAAGGGTGCATTCGTATTGAGCGAAGGCAATGCCGTGCTTCCTGCTTACCAGGCTTGCATCTTGGCTGACGAGGCTACTTACGCTTCAGTAACCGAACTGGTACTGACCGGCGTGACAGGCATCGAGGCTATCGGCAACGCTGACGGCAAGGAGGTTGAATCAGTGAAGTACTACACTGTAGGTGGTGTTGAGTTGGCTGCTCCTGCACAAGGTCAGATCAACATCAAGGTTATCACTTACGTTGACGGAACCACTGAAACTGTTAAGGCTTACGTGAAGTAAGATATAGTAATCCTTATAATGTTCTAAAACGCGAGGGAGCTGCTCTGTGAAGAGCGGCTCTCTTTTTTTATCGTTTTTTCTTGGCAGATTGGAATAAAAGCTTTACCTTTGCACAAAATTTCATAAAGATGGGTTTCGGCACGAACAATGTCGGGATTCATTTTTGTTATGTAAAGACCTTAAATATAAGGAATAGGATAATCAGACTTTGACTATAAGCGACAGGGAGCAGGAGACGAGAACTTGCTTCAGGGGGCTTGTGAGACTTCTCCCCAACGGGATGAGCCTTGCGACAGTCGAGCCTGCTTGCAAGAGAATAAAATAATAACAATAAAAAAATATAAGGAGGACAATTATGGCATATATGTCAGAAGAGGGCTACAACAAGCTGTTGGCAGAACTCAAAGAGATGGAGACCGTGCAACGACCGGAGATTTCACGTCAGATAGCAGAGGCGCGTGACAAGGGCGACTTGTCGGAAAACTCGGAATACGATGCCGCCAAAGAGGCACAAGGCATGTTGGAGATGAAAATCAGCCAGCTGAAACAGATTATCAGTGAGGCTAAAATCATCGATACCACCAAGCTGGACACCTCATCGGTGCAGATTCTCTCAAAGGTGGAGATGAAGAACGTGAAGAACGGCATGAAGATGGTGTATACCATCGTTTCAGAGAGTGAAGCGAACTTGAAAGAGGGCAAGATTTCGGTAAATACCCCCATCGCCCAAGGTTTGTTGGGAAAGAAGGTAGGCGACATTGCCGAGATTACCATCCCACAAGGTAAAATCAGCTTGGAGATTTTGAACATCACGTTTTAACAGGTGCGCACACAGCGCTTTCCAACGTACAGATAACTATGGCAAGTATATTCAGTAGAATCGTGGCAGGTGAGATTCCCTGCTACAAGGTGGCAGAGGACGAGCGTTTCTTTGCTTTCCTCGACATCAATCCGCTGCAAGAGGGACACACCCTGGTGATTCCGAAGTGTGAGGTGGACTATATCTTTGACCTCGAAGATGAGTTGCTGGCTGACCTGCACGTGTTTGCCAAGCGGGTGGCCAAAGGCATCAAGCAGGCTACCGGCTGCAAGCGGGTGGGAATGACGGTGATGGGAATGGAGGTTCCACATGCTCACATCCACCTGATTCCGATGCACAAGGAGACGGACATGTTGTTCTCTAACCCTAAGAAGGAGCTGACTCCGGCTGAATTCAGCACGATTTGCGAGGCTATCAAGTCCGCTATCGACGGCGAGTGACTGCGGATTTAGGCAGATAGAGATTTTAGGCACGGATTACACGGATTTGATTTTTTATCTTTCCGTGTAATCCGTGCCTGAAATATTTAAGGGCAGAAAGGGCTGAAAGGGATAAAAGGGGCTGAAGGACTTAAAGGGATAAAATAAGTAATCCGTGCCTAAAAAAAGTCAATTACAGCGCAAACCGGCAGCTGAGGTATCCGGAGTACTGGAGGTCAGCACCTTCGACTGCCGGTGCCCACAAACGGAGGTTGGGAGCCACGCTGATGTATTTGCCTAACTTGACCTGCACACCCAAAAGGGCGGCTTCACCATCGGAGGTGATATCCCAATCGGAACGGGAAGAGAGATGGTCGTAACGGGCAAAGAGGTCGACACGCTGGCTGAGCCGGCTCCAACAGTAGAACGAGAGTCCGTAACGGTCATTTCCCTCGACATGCTTGTAGTTGGTCATCAGGTTGTATTCAGCCCCCAAGGAGATATTTTCAATCTTGTAGCCGGCATAGAATGCCAGGTTGCCGACATGGCTTCCGCCCCCCTCGCCCACTTCGTTGAGCGAGCCATAGAGACGGAGGGTCAGTCCCTTTACCGGGGTGAGTGTGGCACCCAAGCCATAGAGCAGCCCATCGGTCTTCTGAATCTTTTTATACCCCTCGCCATTGACAATGATGGCATCGGCTGTCAGCCAATCGGCAAACCGGTAAGAGGCTGAAACACCCAAATCGGCACTGCTGCCGAACTTATAGAGGTCTTGAAACGACTTCAGGATGTATCGTCCGCCCCACCCTTTCTCTTGTACACCAAACTGGATGGTGGAGATGAGTCCGCCGGCCAACGTAAGACGACCTGAACGCCAGGTCACTTGCGCATTCTTGATATAGGCAATGCGATGGTAGTCGTGTACGGCATCGGACTGACCGATATCCATCACTGCTTTCAGCTCGATGTTGCCGGGAAGCGTATACTGATACCCCAAGTAACTGCGGTCAAGCTCAAACCCGCGGTCGTCATTCGTTGCCCCGAACCCGGAATGGAAGTTGCTGAAGACCGTGATGATGGGTTTTCCACTGCCTGTAGTTTTTTTCTCTTCCTGTGCAAAAAGCACTCCTCCACAACAGAAGAGCATGAGCACCATGTGCAAGATTCGTTTTCTCATATCTTAATTTGTAAAGTTTTACACTATCAACGTTCGGTAGTCAAAGGAGTTATCGCTCCGCCGGGAGTTGAAGCGGCCTTGCCTGCATAAACCAACAAGTGTGCCAAGAGTGGTATTTCCCGATAAAGGTAACTGCTCTTGACACACTTAATCGTTCACCCTTTGCCTGCAAAGGTACGAATTAATTGTAACACCCTATATAAGTGTCGCTGTTTTTTCGCTTTCCGCCTGCCGCTTACTCAACAAACTTGCAATTTGCACGCAAGATGTGGCGTACGGCACTTGACAGCTGCTGCGACTCTTGGATGAGGTTGAGGTAGACGAGCGAGACATCTAACCCGGTGCTGCTCTCATCCTGCATGCGGTCGAGCAACGACTTGCGCAGGCGTGAGAAACGGAGCGTCAACTCTTGACATTCGGAAAGTACGGAAGGAGCCTCATCGAGCTTGCGGGTTGCAATCACATTTTCGGCACGGGTCATCAGTGTCAGCAAGGTATCGCGCAGAGGCAGGAACTCGCGTGAGTATGCAGCCGGCAGGGGTTGGAAGTTGTTGTCGACATGTTCGAGACAAGGCTCACCCATACGCTTGAGACAGTAGAGCATCTGCTCGGTACTGTTGTTACCCAAATGGAACCAGGTGTTTTTCTCGATAGCCACCACCTTGTCTATCTTTTGCAAGCCCAACAGCTCGCGACGACGCATACGCTTGTATTGTTTACGCTCGGCATCGATATGGCTGATTGCCTTACGGAGGTATTTCAGGTTTTCATTGATGAAGCCATCGGTGATGCGGGTATAGGTGTGTACGGCAAAGTCAATGGAACCGCTGAGGTTGGACTGTACGTGACGGTCCAAGAGATGCCAGGTCTCATCCTTGTCGCGACTGCTCATCATCTGCTTGAACACCTCGTCTTCGGCTTGCTCTTGTTGTCTCTTCTGGAAAACACGGTTGCTGCGCACCAGGATGAAGACTGCCAACGCAATCATTGCCAGCATGGCAATGGCTCCACCCCAATACATGATGACCGTAACGATGGCACAGATGATAAAGGCTGCTGCTGCCGTAAAGAACCATCCACCAATAACAGAAAGCATACCGGTGATGCGGAATACGGCACTCTCGCGACTCCAAGCACGGTCAGCCAACGAAGAACCCATTGCCACCATGAAAGCCACATAGGTGGTTGAGAGAGGCAACTTCAGCGAGGTTCCCAACGCAATCAGTCCGCCGGCAAGTACCAGATTGACTGCTGCACGCACCATGTCGAAAGCAGCACCGTCGGCAATGATAATCTCATCTTTATTGAAACGGCGGTCTATCCAAGCACGTACTGACACCGGAACCAACGAAACGACAAACGAGGTGATGTTGGTGGTGGTGCGGACAATGCTGCGGGCTACGGCTGAAGAGCCGAACATCTCTTCTCCCTCCTCTTGGCGTGAAAGGTCTACCGATGTCTTGATAACATTGTGTGCCTTCTTACTGGTCATCAAGGCAATAACCATGATGATCCCTGACAATATCAGGAAGATGAAGGGGGTCTCAGCCGGACCATTGAGCGAATTCATCAAGAATCCCTCGGGGTTACCTGCACCATTTGCCATGTAATCGGTATAAGCTGAGAAGCCTGCCAATGGCACACCCACGAAGTTTACGAGGTCGTTTCCTGCAAATGCCATAGCCAACGCAAAGGTTCCCATCAGCACAATGACACGGAAGACATTGACCTTGCACCAGTGAAGCAACTGCATCAACGCGGTGAAGAAGACAAAACAGAAGGCTACGATGGCACCGGTGTTTTCATCCACCCACCCTTTGAGATCGGCTGTCATGAAAGTGGAGTCCTTCAGTCCCTTGATAAGCATAAAATAGATCAAGGCTGTTGCTGCCACACCTCCAAACAGACCAATCTTCCAGGTGAGCTTGCTTTTATAGTTAAAGGTAAAGATGATACGTGATATCCATTGCACCAACAATCCGAAGAAGAAGGCGATACCCACTGAGAGGAATATACCCAGGATGACAGAAAGGGCCTTCTCGGTGTTAAGCAAATCGGCAAAAGTGAGCATACCGGTCGAATCGCCGGCAATCTTCAACAGCGACAGGATGAAGGTTCCTCCCAACAACTCGAAGACCATTGACACGGTGGTGGAGGTGGGCATTCCCAGGGTGTTGAACACATCAAGCAGCACCACATCGGTAACCATGACGGCAAGGAAGATGCACATCAAGTCGTTGAAGTAGAACTGCTCAGGACGGAATATGCCATGACGGGCAATATCCATCATGCCATTACTGAACGTTGCACCCACAAAGATACCTATGGCTGCAATGATGATGATGGTCTTGAAAGACGCGGCCTTTGCACCGATGGCTGAATTCATGAAGTTCACCGCATCGTTGCTGACGCCCACCATCAAATCAAAAATGGCAAGCAAAAAGAGGAATACTATAATTCCTAAATAGATTGTCTCCATATTACACTTTTTTGTCAGTTTGAAAATCTGCTGCAAAAGTAGTGCTTGGAGATTATAGTTCGATTACAAAGATGTTACAATCTTGTTACATTGCATACTCAGTGCCTGCATGGAGGGAAAAAGCAGGTCGGCACCTTCGTCGAGGAGTACCGAATCGGGCAACGGGCCGGTATTGACAGCCACCGTAAAGATGCCTGCCGCCACAGCTGCACGCACTCCCAACGGGGCATTCTCGACCACTATTGCCTCGTTGGGTTGATATCCTCCTTTACTCAACGCCATCAGATAAGGCTCGGGATTGGGCTTGCCATGTTTGACATCGAAAGCCGTAACCATCAGTTCGCGTCGGAAAGCACCCGGAAAATGGGCATTCAACCGGTCGAGCAACGACAATTGTCCGGACCCGGTGACAACCATAGTGGTCAGTCCGGCCTGCTTGAACGCTTGGATTGTCTCCCAAGCTCCCGGCATGGCAGGAGCCGGCGGAAACTCATTGAACCGACGGCTCTTCTCGCGGTAAATCTCTTCTATCTCTTCAGCGGTAGCCTCGAAACCACGTTCACGCTTACTCACCAGGTTGATGGTGCCTCCGCCCGTGCGACCCTCATGCATATATGCCTCTTGCTCGCTGAGGTCAAGCCCGTATTTTGCCATCGTCTCGTGCCATGCCACTGCATGGTAAGGCATAGAATCGAAAAGTACTCCATCCATGTCAAACAATACGGCTTTGAGGTGAAGCCGCTCGTAGTTGTTTCTCTCCAAATAGTTCTTAATAGCCGAATTTATCATCGATCAAAAATTGAATCCTAAATTAATTAAAAAATCTGGTTTGTCTGTCCGGTCGCTCCAATAGAAGGAGGCTTCAAGCGGACCAATAGCGGTATTATAGCCATAGGTGACAGCTCCTCCGTAGATGAAATCGTCTGTCAGAAGCTTCTTAAATTGGGAGGATGCCAATGCCACATTGCCCGTAAACGTCAGGTATTGGTTTGCCCCGATACGCTGGCGCAGCTTGACAGAAGACGCGACAGCCTTTGAAGCCAACATCTCAACATATCCGATGCCCATAAAGGGGAGTTGCTGCTCGGTGAACCTGCCAAAAGAGGGTCCTCCTATAAAATTCCCCAAAGAGTAGGGCGGAGTCTGCTTCCACACGAAACGCCCATAAACAGCCGGAAGCAGCGTCAGCCGACTGCGCAACGGTAGGGCTGTCTCCCACGAGAAGTTGGCAACTAAAATTCCCGGTTTTTTATCGTAGCTCCAGAAATTGTCGGTGAAGAATGCAGCCCCAACATTCCATTTCATACCTTGGGTGGGATATACCCGCTTGTCATAGTTATCAAAAGCCATGCGATAGAAGTATGAGAAGAAGTGTACATTCACCTGATTCATCGGGTTCGGTTCTTCGGGATGCACCAACACGTTGTTGTAATGGTAATAGTCGAACTGTACCCCAAACGAGCAGGCAATATCGTGCCAACTGCGCAACAATCCCAAATCGACCTCGTGACGACTGAAGATGTAATTGCTCATCCGCTCTCCCTTGTGATAGAGATTCACATCATTCCTGATAAACTGATAAGAGAAGATACCTTGGAAAGCATGTCTCTGATCGACATAGGAAGAGAGACGAAGCCTACCGAAACTCTCTTTTCCCAAACGGACGGTCAAATCAGCCATCGGTTGGCGATTCCCCTTGAAACGCATATGGGCATTAAAGAGGATTGAAGCCAACAACTCGGTATCGAACCGCGCCCCAACGCTGATGGAACTTGATGCCTGCTCGGGGGTAATTTCGGGTATGGCACGAATTGAATCGGTATTCTCCAAAATGCGCTCAGCACGCTCTTTCGGACGGAAAGAGACTGGCAGCTGCAACGTCTTTTCTTTCAATACCAACAACTTGTCCCAGTTTGCACGGGCTGCAGCCTCGCCTCTGGCAAGCAATGTATCGATAGCACTCTTATTGAAGCTGGCTGCCGAATATCCATGTACCGGCACCTTGATGTGTACATCACTGTCTCGAATATTATCGGCATTCTTGTTCACACAAATCAGGTTGATAATCTGTCCGGCAATCTCGGTCAACGAATTCAGTTGCCCGGCACTGCGCAACGTATCCTGCACATCTACTCCGATGATGAAATCGGCTCCCATCTGACGTGCCACATCCACCGGATAGTTGTTGCACATACCTCCATCAACCAACACCTTACCGTTTAAGCGGATAGGAGCAAAGGCACCGGGGATGGACATGCTGGCACGCATGGCTGTAGCCAACACACCGCTATGGAAAACAACCTCATCTCCCTTGACAATGTCATAGGCGACACAAGCAAAAGGTATTGGCAGGGTATTGAAGTCGATAGAGTCGTGATAGCCTTCGGTAAGTTCGGTAAAAAGGCGGGCAATGTTACGTCCTTTGATGACTCCTCCACCAAACAGCGTGTTCTCTTTCGTATGCTTACTCTTTCCAAATGAGTTTAATGGAACTGAAAACAAATATTGGTCGGCATTCTCCCGATTTACCAATGAGCGTGTGTTGCGTTCGGTATTGTCGGAAAGCAGGAATCCCCAATCTTGAGTTGCCACCAATGTATCCAACTGGTCAGTAGTAAACCCGATGGAATATAACCCTCCGACAATGGCTCCCATACTGGTTCCCACCACATAATCGATAGGGATGCCTGCCTCTTCAATGACTTTCAGCGCCCGGATGTGTGCTACCCCCTTGGCTCCTCCACCACTCAAGACTACAGCCACCTTCTTGCGTTCTTCGGCATAGATGGGAAGAAACAGCAAAGCTGCCAACAAAAAGAGAAGTACTTTTTTCATACCTTATTATATATAAAAAAGGAAACGACGCTGAAGCATTGTTTGTTCTTCGTCTCCCGCTTGAAATTTAGGCACAGATTACACGGAGAAGCGGCATCTTTATTGTGTATAGCCGCAAAATCCACGTAATCTGTGCCTAAAACAAAGCCTTTTAGGACACTTCTACACCTAATCAGAGACGTGCCTGAATGGCTTTAGACTCTTCTTCATATCCGGGTTTGTTCAGCAAGGCAAACATATTCTTCTTGTAAGCCTCAACCCCCGGTTGATTGAATGGATTGACCCCTAACAGATAGCCACTGATTCCACACGCCTTCTCAAAGAAGTAGATGAGTTGTCCGATATAATATTCATTCAACTCGGGTATTGAAACACGCAAGTTGGGAACTCCCCCATCAACGTGTGCCAGCTGTGTGCCCAACTCTGCCATCTTGTTCACTTCATCAACCCGTTTTCCTGCCAGGAAGTTCAAGCCATCCAGGTTTTCCTCGTCAGCAGGAACCTCTACATACTTGTTTGGCTTTTCAACCGAGATGACCGTTTCAAAAATGGTGCGTTCGCCCTCTTGAATCCACTGTCCCATAGAGTGCAAATCGGTAGAGAAATCAACCGATGCGGGGAATATACCCTTTCCGTCTTTTCCCTCTGACTCTCCGTAAAGTTGCTTCCACCACTCCATCATGTAGTGCAGCTTGGGTTGGTAGTTCACCAATATCTCCATCTTCTTGCCATCAGCATAGAGCAAGTTACGCACAGCCGCATATTGAGCGGAGAGGTTTTCAGCATAAGGAACTCCGATAGCAGTATCTTTTTCCATCTGGCAAGCACCGGCAACCAATTGCTCGATATCGAAACCGGCAGTGGCAATAGGCAACAATCCTACGGGAGTGAGCACGCTGAAACGTCCACCCACATTATCCGGAATAATGAATGATTTATACCCCTCTTTGTCGGCAGTCACACGGGCAGCCCCTTTCTTGGCATCGGTCACGGCTACAATAACCTTACGTGCCATCTCCTTACCCCGTTGGTCTTCACACTGTTTCTTCAACAAGCGGAAAGCCAATGCAGTCTCGGTAGTTGTACCTGACTTTGAGATGTTGATAACACCGAACTTCTTGTTTTTCAGATAAGCGGTCAACTCGGCAAGGTAATCTTCACCGATATTGTTTCCGGCATATATCATAATCGGATTCTCTTGTTTCTCATGCAACCAGCCGAAGCTATCAGAAAGTGCCTCTATGACTGCACGGGCGCCCAGATAACTTCCACCAATACCGGCAACAATCACAACTTCACAATTTTCACGAAGGACTTGAGCGGTAGCTTTCAAGTCAGCCAAATGCTCGGCGGAAATGGATGAAGGCAAATGCAACCACCCTAAAAAGTCATTACCTGCCCCGGTTCCCTGCTCCAGGGTTTCCATGGCTGCTTTCACTTGAGGTTCATAAGCGGCTACAGCCCCCTCTTTAAGGAACTGTTCAGCCTTAGCGATGTTAAGTTTCATATGCTGAATTGTTTTTAGGCACGGACTACACGGTTCCATGCGGGTTGTTTTTTTCTTTACTACTAATATTATAAGGCACAGAATACCGTGTAATCCGTGCCTAAACTTTATCTGAACGAATCGGTCAGCAGTTTGATTTCAATCATGGGTGAAATACGCTCATACAGGATGTTGTAGACAGCATCAACGATAGGCATATTCACATGCAGATGCTTGTTTACCTCCTTGATGCACTTGGTTCCATAGTAACCCTCGGCTATCATCTCCATCTCTATCTGTGCACTTTTCACCGAATAGCCTTTGCCTATCATGGTGCCAAACACCCGGTTGCGGCTGAAGTTTGAATATCCGGTCACTAACAAATCGCCCAAATAGACTGAATCGTCAATCTTTCGTCCGAGCGGATAAACGGTGTTGAGGAAACGATTCATCTCTTGCACAGCATTTGCCATCAGCACAGCTTGAAAGTTGTCGCCATATTTGAGTCCGCTACAGATACCGGCAGCAATGGCATAGACATTCTTCAACACCGAACTGTACTCTATCCCCACCACGTCATCGCTCACTGAGGTCTTGATGTACTGATTTGCCATCTTCTTGGCTAAGAATTTTGCCTTTTCGCGATTGGCACATCCGACAGTCAAATAGGAAAGGCGCTCTAAAGCCACCTCTTCGGCATGGCAAGGTCCGCCCAAAACTGCAATATTTTCTTCAGGAACGCCATATACCTTATGGAAATACTCAGAAACAATGATGTTTTCGTCGGGCACAATCCCCTTGATAGCGGTGATGATGAACTTATTCTTGATTTTTGCCTTGAGCTTCTTCAAATGGCTCTTGAGGTAAGGTGACGGAGTGACAAAAATGAGCACGTCAGACTCATTTACCACTTTATTGATATCTGATGAAAAATTGATGCGTTTCACATCAAAACGCACACTGGTCAGATAGGCAGGATTGTGTCCCAACCGCTTGAAATCTTCTATCCGGTCATCACGACGCATATACCAATTGATGGATTCATCGTGACTCAACACAATCTTAGCTATAGCTGTAGCCCAGCTTCCACCGCCCATAATGGCAATTTTTCCGTCGGGTAGTTTCATAATAATCGAATGTAGACCCCCTTCCCAACCTTCCTCAAGGGGACGGTGTAAACAGTTTCAATACACATCTTACTCCCCTCCCTTAGGAGGGGCAGGGGGAGGGTCTGTTCCTTTAATTCAGTTTATTTATCCATGCTGTCACCTCATCCACCGTGGGGTTCTTCAGCTCCAATTTATACTTTTTGTTGATTCCGCAAATATCTTGATGTACTTTCTGCGGGTTCACACCTTGCATATCTGCCACTTGGTTGTATCCTGCCTTTTGCATGACCGGCACCCACTCTTCGGCTATGCCAAGAGCTACGTACTTGTCAACCGAGTCTTTGGGTACTACCTTCTCAGGACGCATCTGCGGGAAGAAGAGCACCTCTTGAATGAATGCATTGCCTGTGAGAAGCATCACCAAGCGGTCGATACCGATACCTGATGTGGGGGGCATACCGTATTGAAGCGCACGCAAGAAATCTTGGTCGATAATCATCGCTTCATCATCGCCCTTGTCAGCCAAGCGCATCTGCTCTTTGAAACGCTCTTCCTGGTCAATGGGGTCATTCAACTCAGAATAGGCATTTGCCAACTCCTTACCATTCACCATCAATTCGAAGCGTTCAGTAAGTCCCGGCTTGCTGCGATGCATCTTGGTAAGCGGACTCATCTCCACCGGATAGTCGGTAATGAAGGTCGGTTGGATGAAGGTTCCTTCGCAAAACTCGCCAAAGATTTCGTCGATAAGCTTGCCTTTACCCATGGTGTCGTCGATTTCCATATTCAACGCCTTGCATACCTCACGGATTTCCTCTTCTGTCTTGCCATTCAAGTCATAGCCGGTCTTCTCTTTGATGGCATCAAGGATAGGCAGGCGACGATAAGGAGCTTTGAAACTGATGGTCTTGCCATCGATTTCCGTTTCAGGGCAACCGTTTACAGCTATACAGATGCGTTCCAACATCTTCTCAGTAAAGTCCATCATCCAGTTGTAGTCCTTGTATTGCACATACAACTCCATGCAGGTAAACTCAGGATTGTGGGTCTTGTCCATACCCTCGTTGCGGAAGTTCTTTCCTATTTCATATACACCCTCAAAACCACCTACAATCAGACGCTTCAAATAGAGTTCAGTGGCAATGCGCATATACAAATCAATGTCCAACGAATTGTGATGAGTAATGAAGGGGCGTGCACTGGCACCTCCTGCAATGCTTTGCAAGATAGGAGTTTCCACCTCGGTATAACCGGCTTCGTCCATCACAGCACGCATTGTTTTCACAATGGTCGAACGTTTCAAAAAAGTCTCTTTGATGCCATCGTTAACAATAAGGTCGACATAACGTTGGCGATAACGGAGTTCGGGATCTTCAAACTTGTCGTAAGCCACCCCATCCTTATACTTAACGATGGGCAGAGGTTTCAAACTCTTGGCAAGCACTGTCAGCTTGTGGGCATGCACACTAATCTCGCCAGTCTGTGTACGGAAGACCTTACCCTCAATACCAATAAAGTCACCCAAATCCAACAGACGTTTGAACACCACATTATACATATCTTTGTTATTTTCGGGACAAATGTCATCGCGGGTGATGTACACCTGAATGCGTCCCTTGGAATCTTGCAATTCAACGAACGAAGCCTTTCCCATCACACGACGACTCATGATGCGTCCTGCAATAGAGACTTGACGGAGCTCCTCTGCTTCATCGCTAAACTCATTCTTGATATCTACCGAAAAAGCATTGGTAACATATTCAGCTGCAGGATAAGGATCAATCCCCATCGCACGCAGTTCATTCAAGCTATTTCTTCTTACAATCTCTTGTTCGCTTAACTCTAAAATATTCATCTCTGATTTGTATTTATTCCTATTTTTGGGTGCAAAAATAAGAAACTTTTCGTAAACCACACAATTTTAAGGGGATTAAAGTCAATATTATGCCCTATCACGAAGATTTGTAACGCAGAAAAGAGTTCATTTGCAGATTTTTCAATAACTTTGCAGCATAAATCTGCATTTGTCGGAAAAAACAGGGTCAAACCCACAAAGAGAGAAAAACTATAAGAACCTAAAAATGTACAAATTCAACTAAATGCCTATTGCCTCTATCTTCCCAATAACCGACCCCACTTGGATTTTCTTCCTGGTGCTTTGTATCATCCTGTTCACCCCTATCCTGCTTAACCGGCTGCAAATACCGCACATAGTAGGCATGTTGTTGGCGGGTGTACTGGTAGGTCCTCATGGACTGGATTTATTGCAACGTGACAGCAGTTTTGAAATTTTCGGGAATGTAGGATTACTCTATATCATGTTTCTTGCCGGAGTGGAGATTGACCTTGCCGATTTCAACAAAAACAAGAATAAGAGCATCGCATTCGGACTCTCCACCTTTGCCATTCCTTTCTTTATGGGCGGAATCACCTGCCATTATCTGCTTGACATGGATTGGATGGCTTCTTGGTTGATGGCAAGCATGTTTTCATCGCATACACTGGTCTCTTATGCCATCGTAAGCCGCTATGGTTTAAGTAAGAACCTATCGGTAAACATGGCAGTAGGCGGCACCATCATCACAGACACCATTTCCCTGCTCGTACTTGCCGTCATATCCAAAATGACACACGGCGAGAACACCCCCCATTTCTGGATGGGTATGATAGTGGGAATCATCGCCTTCACCAGTGCAGTACTATTCCTTTTTCCACGTATAGGACGATTCTTTTTCAGACGTATACACGACCAGATACAACAGTTCATATTTGTGATGGCGATGCTGTTCCTTTCAGCTATCGGTGCCCATATTGCCGGTTTAGAGGGAATCTTGGGTGCTTTCCTTGCAGGATTGGTATTGAACAGGCTGATTCCTGCCGGTTCACCGCTGATGGGACGATTAGAGTTTGTAGGCAACGCACTGTTTATCCCTTATTTCCTGATAGGTGTAGGTATGTTGCTTGACATCAGTGTCTTTTTCAAAGGGGCTGATACGTTACTTATTGCTGGAGTCATGACCCTCATTGCCACCTTTGGCAAATACCTGGCAGCTTGGATTCCACAACGACTTTTCAATATGCGGAAATCTGAAGGCAACATGCTCTTCGGATTGAGTGCAGCGCATACAGCCGGCACGTTAGCCGTAGTGATGGTCGGATATGAGCTGAAGCTATTCAACGAACATGTCCTGAACGGCACATTGATATTCATCCTCATCACCTGCATCATCAGTTCGTTTGTCGTAGAAAAAGCTTCACGCGAATTGGTGTTGAGTGATGTTCCACTTAATACTGAGCAGGATGGAGATGACGAGAAGATACTCATCCCTATGGCGAACAATAACAATGTCGAGAGTCTGATGCAAGTAGCCATGATGATACGCAACCCCAAACTAAACCGAGGTTTGATAGGCTTGAATGTGGCATATGACAACCATAGCAGAAGCGAAATCGAGGAGGGAAGGAAATGTTTGCAAAAAGCAGAAAAGATAGCTGCCTCAGCAGATGTCAGGATACAGACACAAAGCCGATTAGCCACCAACTTGTCCAATGGAATCATACACGCTTTACGCGAAAACGACGCTTCCGAACTGATATTAGGACTGCACCAACGCAAGGAGAGAAGCGAATCTTTCTTTGGAAATGTCACGTTAGGACTGCTCAGCGGGATGACCCGCCAAATCATGTTGGTGCGTTATACCATGCCGGTCTATACCATACGTCGGATACACGTGGTAGTACCTGCAAAAGCCGAGTTTGAAGCCGGTTTCCACCGGTGGGTCGACCGTATTTCACGCATGGCAGGCATCTTGGGATGCCGAGTGGTATTCCATACGCAGAGCAAAACTTGGGCTGTATTGTCAAGCTACCTCAGCAAACATTACGCGAACCTACGCACCACCTTCTCGCCCAACAACGGGAACAACGACCTACGCCCCATGGTCGAAGAGGTCAATGCCGACCATTTGCTGGTTGTCGTATGCGCCCGCAAAGACTCCATCTCATACCACCCACTCTTCGAACACCTGCCTGAAATGATTGACGAATATTATGCCAACGTAAGTCTGATGATGATATATCCCGACCAATTCGATGATGACCGGGACACTCCCTCTTTATTTGATACACATACCCCTTCAAGCAGCGTCGGTTACGAAACATCACGAGGCTGGCTGAGCCGATTGGGCAAACTTTATAAAAACAGAAAACAATGAACAGCGAGTGGCAAGAACGGACTATCCAGCTATTCGGAGAAGAAAAGACGAAGACGCTGAGAGATGCCCATATCCTGATTGTAGGAGTAGGCGGAGTGGGAGCTTATGCGGCAGAGATGTTATGCCGGGCTGGAGTGGGCAGGCTCACATTAGTCGATGCGGATGCAGTACAACCATCAAACATTAACAGACAACTGCCCGCATTACACTCAACCATAGGAAAGCCTAAGGTTGCTGTGCTTGCCGAAAGGTTCAGAGATATCAACCCTGAAATAGACCTGACTTGTATACCCGCCTTCCTTACTCCCCAAGAGATACCCGCCTTGCTTGATGCCAACCACTACGATTTCATAGTTGACGCCATAGACACCATCGCTCCCAAATGCAGCCTCATCACTGAGGCATGGAAGAGAGATATAAAAATAGTATCAAGTATGGGGGCTGGCGCCAAGACTGACATCACTCAAATCAAATATGCCGACCTATGGGAGACATACCATTGCGGACTAAGCAAGGCTGTACGTAACAACCTGAAGAAAATGGGGATGAAAAGGTCGCTGCCGGTAGTCTTCAGTACAGAGCAGGCTATACCCGAAGCCATCATCAAAGTAACCGACGAACGAAACAAGAAATCTACAACCGGCACAGTCAGCTACATGCCTGCCACCTTCGGATGTTTTTTGGCAAGCTATGTGATAAAGAGACTATGTGCCAAGAGTTAGCGACATTAAATAAGAGAAGAATGATTGAACTTAAAGGAATAACCAAGAGTTTCGGCTCATTGCAGGTGCTTAAAGGTATCGACCTGACTATTCAGCAAGGGGAGGTCGTAAGCATTGTCGGACCAAGTGGTGCCGGCAAAACCACCTTGTTGCAAATTATGGGAACGTTAGACCGACCGGACAATGGCACCATCACCTTCAACGACATTTCCGTAGACCGGCTGAACGAACGGAAACTGGCTGCATTCCGCAATCTACATATCGGCTTTGTCTTTCAGTTTCACCAACTTCTGCCCGAATTTACAGCATTAGAAAATGTGATGATTCCGGCACAGATTGCAGGAAAGCCCTGGAAAGAGGCACAGCAACACGCCATGGAGACATTGGAACTATTGGGGTTGGCTGAACGTGCCTCCCACAAGCCCAATGAACTATCAGGCGGAGAAAAGCAACGGGTAGCCGTTGCACGTGCACTCATCAACCATCCTTCCGTCGTATTGGCTGATGAGCCGTCAGGCAGTCTCGATTCCAAGAATAAAGAAGAACTGCACCATCTCTTTTTTGAACTGCGTGACAAGCTGCAACAGACATTCGTCATTGTCACACACGACGAAGGACTTGCCAAACTGACAGATCGCACCATCCACTTAGTCGATGGTATGATACAACATACAACCCACTACCCCACAAACGAGTAACATGAAAAGAGACGAAACAAAAGATCCGGCAATCCAACGCCAGGCTAAAATCGATGGTTCCCGCTCTTACAAGAGCATCCGACTGATAAAGAAGCTGATGGACGATTGGTATCTCGACCCTATTATCGGACTCATCCCTTATGCCGGAGATGCCATCTCATCGGTGATGACCCTACCCTATCTGTATGTATCCATATTTAAGTTACGTTCCTACTCGCTGACTTCAGCCATCTTATATAATTTGGCTGTAGACTGGCTGTTGGGTCTTTTCCCATTTGCCATCGGAAACATCATCGACTTCTTTAACCGCTCATACCACCAGAACTACCGCCTCGTCACCGGCTTTGTAGAGAACAATCCGGTTATCGTGAAAGAGGTACGACGTAAAGCCATCTACACCTCCGTCATGTTTGTGCTGTTGTGCGTTGCCATCTATGGTATGTATCTGTTAGTCAAAGTACTGTTTGTATGGATATCCGGACTGTTTTAAACCGAATCACACACCTTATTATATAATAATAAACAATGAAGAAAACCACATTAACCCTTTGGAGCACCATCTGCCTGTTGGCTTTTGCCCATACTCAGACTCATGCACAAAAGAGAGAACACCCCGTGTATGACAGTTATCTTTTTGCCTTCTTTTCCAACAATACCCCCGATGGTGAGCAAATCCGTTATGCCCTCAGCGACGATGGTTTCAACTATACAGCCCTCAACAATGGAGCACCCATCGTCAAGTCAGACACCATTGCCTTAAAGAAAAGCATCCGCGACCCACATATCATCCGTGCACAAGACGGAAAGACATTCTATATGGTATTGACCGACATGCGCTCCAGTCAGGGTTGGCAAAGCAATGATGGGCTGATATTAATGAAAAGCACCGACCTGCTGCATTGGCAACACACTGCCATCCACTTTCCGGAACGCTTCCCTAATCTTGAAGGTTTCGACGAGAAGAACCTCCATGCCGTATGGGCACCCCAAACCATCTGGGACGAAAAAGAGCAGAAATACATGATTTACTACTCGATAGGCAGACACGATTGGGAATATCCCGTAGGAAACAAGAAACAACCCTATTTCAAAATATTCTATTCGTATGCCAACGAAGATTTCACCGACATCACCGAACCGAAACTGCTGTTCGATTTCGGCACAGCGGCTATTGATGGCGACATCGTTTATGACAAGAAGAACCAAGAATACGTCCTCTTCTTCAAAGACGAAGGTCTGCACACCGTCAACAACGGATTCCAAACCCGACAAGGAGTCATGCGCGCCACCTCCAAACACCTTACCGGACCTTATACCGTTGAATACAAACACTTGCAATACAGCAACCGTGCAGTAGAAGGTTCAAGCGTATTCCCGCTCATTGGCTCGGATGAATACGTGCTGATGTATGATTGCTACTCTGCAGGTCACTACCAATTCTGCAAGTCAAGCGACCTCAAAGAGTTTACATTCGTACAAAATAGTCCCACTAAAGGGAACTTCACGCCACGTCATGGCTCAGTCATGCACATCACCCGTGAAGAACGAAACCTGCTGGAGGCATGGTCAGACTTGAATGCCGCATTGAACGAACTTCGCCGCATCCCTATTCCGGCATACACACTCGAAGAACTGGCAACCCGCAAAGAGATTATGGAGCATGCCAAGCAACTGCTCAAATCATCTGCCGACAAGAAAGCGATGAACAAATCGGCTCGAAAAATCAGAAAGTTTGCCGGTAAGTTCTAACGAAACAAGAAATATCTCCTATCATTCCGAAGGCTGCAGCCACCCTGCAGCCTCGGCTATTTTTAGAGGAATCTCCGCATTATCGGTGCGGGCATGAAACTTATCGGCACCTGCCCCAATGGCATATACAGGTACATATCCATTAGAGTGGCTGCCACTCACCCAACCCACCATAGCAATCTCATTCATAATGGCACAAGCGACCGTCGCCAACCGCTCATCCTTCTGATAGAGACTCTGGTCGTAAGCAGCTTGTCCATCTACAAACGTCTCTTTGAAAACCTTATGCAGACGCGCCTCTTGCTTTTTGTTCAACTTCACCATCTCCCCAAAACCAAAGTTCTCGCGCAAGCTCTTCTCCACCATCTCCCAAGTCACCTGATTATTGGTAGATTTTCGCAATTCATTCAATATACGACTAAAGCCATCGACACTGACACGCTGGTACTGTAACGCCTGCAAGTTCAATTCATACTTGCCCGTACCCAACACCAATCCGCCTGTTTCATGGTCAGCAGTAACGACAATCAAGGTTTCATCGGGATGTTGTCTATAGAACTCATAAGCCACCGCCACCGCACTGTCCAAGTCCATCACCTCACGAAAAGCCGTTGCCGCATCATTGACATGGCAAGCCCAATCAATTTTGCCACCTTCAACCATCAAGAAAAAGCCCTTGTCTTCTCCTCTATCCAGAAAATCAACTGCAGCCTGTGTTATCTGAGTCAATGTCAAGTCCCCCTCTTGGCGGTTTATCGCATACGGGATGGCTGTCCGGTCAACACGACTTGCCTCTTCCGTCTGTAGCAATATCATCTTTTGAGCCGCCCCGGCTTTCGATGCATACTCATTTATACCACGAGCCAAGGTATAACCCGCCCGTTCACATTGTTCATACAAACTTCCCTCTTCGGGTACTTTCTTGTTTACGGGTTTCTGGAAATCAGAGCCTGCATAAAACTCAAATCCGGCATCTATTAGGTCCTTACCTACGGCATAATAGTCGCTCCGTTTGGCTACATGTGCATAAAAAGCAGCCGGTGTGGCATGGTCAACACTCACACTGGTAGCAATGCCCACCCTTGCTCCTGCACGATGAGCCCACACAGCCAAGCTGCTTACCTCAATCTGCTTGTCAGCCAACAGTCCCAACGTCCCGTTCTTGGTTTTACGCGATGTGGCCAGCGCTGTACCTGATGCAGCTGAATCGGTCACCCCATTTGTTGCCGAATAGGTAGTAGCCATCGTTGCAGAGGGAAACCCCGAGAACAACAACGGTTTGATACCTATACGTCCCTCCAGTTCGGCACGATAGGTCTCTGTACCATTTACATGATTGACACCCATTCCATCACCGATGAAATAAAACACATACTTGGCTTGTTGTCCCCACCCCATGGCGATTCCGACAAACAACATCCACGCTACGAGTAAACCCTTTTTCATTTTATATCAATTTATTTATCGTGCAAAAATAGGAAATTTTGCCGATTAAGAGGCATGTATTAGGGTAATTTTGTCGATTAAGGAGTTGAAAAGATGTTTTTGCCCCGCATTCTCCCCTACAAGCCATACAACGAAGTATGCTCAGTCAACCTCGAGAGACCGCAGCATTCTTAGTGTCTACTTTTTGAAATTGGTACAATTTATGGCATTAGAAACTTAAAAAACCTCCGAGTTATGGCATTAGAAACTTAAAAAACTTCCGAGTTATGGCATTATAACAAAAAAAGAATTAACTTTGCAGCGTTGTAAACCATTAGTAGTATGATAGATAAGCGGATAATTGAGCAAGTACTATTGGAGCAGCACGAGGAAGTAATCGCACTACAGGATGTTGCACTCTGTCCTCGAAAAGAAGAAGAGTTGGTAGAACTGGACAGTAACTTGGCACAGGTGATAATAGGCGTGAGACGAAGCGGCAAATCGACATTGTGTTATAATGTACTAAAAAAGCATGGAGAAAAAATCGTCCCGACGCTTTTGCCGGAGAGAATGCAGGTTGGCGTTTAGAGACTATCGTCTGTATTGAATTGCTCCGTCGCAACCGCCCAATGAACCGCGATGTTTATTATTACAAAAGTGCTGACGGCTATGAAGCCGACTTTGTAGTGTGTAAGAACAACGTAGTGGAAGAAATCTATCAGGTTTCTTACGACATCAGCAAAGAGAAAACTCGCAAGCGAGAGCTAAGAGGACTGATTGCCGCATCACAAGAAACACGATGCACCAATCTTTTTCTCATTACCGATTTTCATCGTGAGGAAGTTGTCATCAATAACAAGCAGATAAAAATTCTACCTGCTTACGAATGGTTAATAAAGCAATAGCAAAGATATAACCCAACTTTGCCCATGAACTTTTTTATCACCATGATTTCTTAGGAGATGTTTTTGAATAAAAACAGCCAGATAGAATACAAACAAATCGGGCAGGAACCTGTGACATAACACGATTCCTGCCCGACAAACATTTAATCAAGCCTGTCAATTATAAGCAGTTACTTTTTGATGACTACTTTCCGTCCTTCTATCAGATAGATACCTACAGGAAGTTCACGTTCCAATTCTTCCACTGCAATCTGTTGCTTAACCAACACTCCATGCAAATTATATACATCCACGTGTGAACGAGTGATTACAACTTGGATACTTGAAGTAAATTCACCTGTCACAACCACATCTTCTGCCGGCATCGTAGCAGGTACTTCACTCCAACCACTGAAAATATGACCTCCTTTTACAGGCTCTGCAATAAGAACAATGGTTTCCCCATAAGTAATACTATCGGTAGCATAAATTTCATCACCTACCATATAAGTTATCTGATACTTGTTGGCTGTGAAGGTTCCTGTCACCTCTACATCCTTGGCGGGCATAGTGGCAGGTATCTCACTCCAACCGCTGAAGGTATGACCCTCTTTTACAGGAAGAGCTTCTGCAATGATGGCTGCACCATATTCCACTTCTGCTTTCTTGTATTCAACACCATCCACCTTGTATATAAGGTTGTACTTGTTGATGGTATAGGTTCCATTCAAAGCAAGGTCCTTAGCAGGCATCGTTGCAGGAACTTCACCCCAACCGGCAAAAGTATATCCCTCCTTAGCGGGAGCTTCGGGAGTGGTGATGGCTGTACCATAAGCAACTGAATCTTTCTTAAACGATTCTCCTTCTATGGTATAGACCACTTCATACTTGTTGGCAGTGAAGGTTCCTGTTACCTCTACATCCTTGGCAGGCATGGTCTCAGGTATCTCACTCCAACCGCTGAAGGTATGACCCTCTTTTACAGGAAGAGTTTCTGCGGTGATGGCTGCACCATACTCCACTTCCGCCTTCTTGTACTCAACACCATCCACCTTGT
>JAFUPU010000111.1 GCA_017472635.1 Bacteroidaceae bacterium | reverse complement strand
TACCTCCAAGTCTTCTGCAGCCACTTCACCGATGCCTGCCGGGTCAGCTCCCGTGGTGAAGCTCATCTCTTCGCCGTAGGTGGTCTCTTTGGCTGTCTTCACATAGGCACGGTATCGGTAGGTGGTGTTGTATTGCAGGTCGTTCAGCGTGATGCTCATGCGCTGCCCCGTAGCAGCTACAGTCATAACTTCACCTGCCGCCCGTGTGCCGACAAAGCCGTCAGTCCAATATTCGAACCCTTGCTCCAGAATGTCATCCGACCCAGCCAGCGCATAGCCGTTCAGCGTCACGGAGTTGTTTGCTACACCGGCTGTGGCATAGGTGTGTACGGTGGGAGTGAAATAGACATAGGCATCTGCCGTGCCGAACCCAATCCAATCGCCGTAATACATCTTCCCGGAAGCCGACTTGTAGAACGGGCGGTATTTATAATAGGTATTCGAGCTGAGGTTGTTCAAGATGCCTTCCATCACCCCATCGTGTACGGCGCAATAGACCACCGTAGAAGGAACAAGGTCGGGAGCATCAATGCGGCGGAACTCGAAGCCGGTACCTGTCTCCTCGTTGATGATGTTCGTCTCGGCACAGATGACAGCTTTCGAGTTACTGGTAGCTTTGGCAGGGAGAGTGGTCATCTTCAGGGCGGGGGTGGTAACAGTTCTGCTTAATGTTGCTTTATAATTTCCTTCTTCTACAATCAGATACCCAGTTATGTTGTATTTCTCTCCGGGATTCAGTCCTGTGAAGAATGCTTTGTCCCCAACCATCGTATAGGGAGTGGAGAAGCCGCACTCTTTGAATGTTCCATCATAAAGTTCATATTTCATTTCATTCACTTTGATGGTTGTGACCGATGCTACGCAATCGATGTATCTTATGTAGGGAGCTGATGATGTGTAGGTGTCATACCCTCCTATCACTTTCGTCGTTTCTCCGGTAGAAGCATATTTAACCACAACATAGGGGTATATTGTAATATCTTGTTCCGGAGTCAGATTCCCAATCGTAACCATCTTATCAGAATTGGCAGGATAATCCGTCTCTTTATATCGTACCCCCAGTTCGACAACTGACAAATCGGAATCTAATGTCCCCGAAGAAACAGACAAATCGATATGGTTAACAGAATAAGGTGCTTGTTTATTTGTGAAAGGTTTTATTGGCTTGGTTGTTATATGCTTATAATCTCTGTCATAATTTTCCAACTGTGTTATTTCTGTCCATTTATAGATAGCATACGGGCGTACGCAATATGATTCGTAAGGTATAAGCCCTGTAACGTTGACCTTCCCTGTTGAATCTGCTTTATATTTCACCCACTCCTTATTTGAAGAATAGATTTTGAGATAGACACCTTTCTCAGAAGGAGATAAATATTCGTCTTCACTAGCCGTAATTTGGGCTTCGTAAGTTGTTTGTGTGATATTCAAGTCTGTTATTCCGAGTTTGGGAAGCTGTGTTTTTGCAGGTATGTAATCCCAAATTTCCAGATATTCTTTCCCGTTATAGACAGCATACGGCCAAAAGTAATACTCCCTATCAGGTTGTAGCCCTGTAGCATTAATGATTCCGTCCAAATTAGCTTTTAACTTTTCCCCTTTTAGTTTGATGTGTTTTTCTCTATATTCCTCTTCACTATTCCAGCTCGAATTTGAAAAATCATGATCTAAAATATATGCTCCCCATTCAGTAGGAGACACGGTTTTATCACTATCCCAATTACTTTGTATTTCACAGGTTGAGTATGTGCTATTTAAAAACCGACCATGCCAATCTGGCTCCAGTGTGGAAAATTCGGTGCGGATGGTATCTTGTACAATTTTATATTTTATGGAATTTCCTCCTATTTCAGGCTTCGCTGGAGGAAGAGCACTTACAACAAATTGAGAAGAAGTATTTAAAAGAATAATGTCATCTTCTATTTCTGTTGGGAGCGGTACCCAATATTCATAACATATCATTATCTCGTAAGTCGTATCCGGCAACAATTTATCAGCATAATAGATGTTGTTTTCTCCTTTCACAACAGACTTGTCAGCAACAATGACATCTGTTATTGAACGCTTATACTGTCCTTCATAAATATTCGTCCATAGCGAAAATTCCACCCCACCTAAATAACTTCTCAAAGAGTCTACACAAAAGGCGGTATTTGGATAGACACTCCCTTCAAAATAAGGTTTTACTTTAGCAATATCTTCAACAGTGGGTACAAGAATAACTGATGACAAGTTTAATCCTTTCAGAGAATTTTCTTGTAGAGCATTTATGTTGTTTATTAGAAGCGGTACAAGTGTACAACCTTCAAAAGCTGAAGAACCGATATCTTTTACAGAATCTGGAAGTACTATTCCTGATAGTCCTGATTGATAGAATGATTTCAACCCGATTGTTGTTACAGATGATGGAATGGTTATTTTTCTAAGTTTTGGGCACCACCTAAAAGAACAAGTGCCTACACTTGTTATCGTATTTGGCAAATCAACAGAAGTTAATGCTTCACAACCATCAAACATAAAATCTCCAATTTTTGTCATTGATTCAGGAATTTCAATAGAGGTTAAAGAAAAACAGTTGGAGAAAGCATACTCTTCTACACTTTCTACTTTATTCATACTAACCGATTTTAAAGCTGTACAACCTGTAAAAGCTGCATATCTTATATATGATACCGTATTCATCGTTATTGAGGTTAATTCATTACAACCTCTAAAAGCAGAATCCCCTATACCCAAAACAAGATATCTTCTTCCATTATATTCAACATATTGTGGAATTACAATATCGTTAGAATATTCATTATAGCTACTATATTTTTCTCCGCAAAATGTTACTTCTGCCAAAGGCAAGTTGGTTGAGTTGTTTACTTTATTGTAATAAATCCCATCCACCTCAAAGTCATAGGCTTTACTTGCCGTACCACCGATGAGCAGAACCGCCATCAGTACCAATATTCTTTGCATTAATCTTTTCATAAATAGTTATTTAAAAGTTCAAAAATCAATATCCAGGTGTGTTACAAGAAGAGCATCTATCATGAAAATGCGAATCTAATTGATTGCAATACTGACATCTTGAACCATTACCAGAATGAAAATGAGCGACCCAAGAAGAAGCGCCATGACTTGGCATCGGCTTGGGATTAACTCCTGTCCCTCCACAAGATACGCACATAGCTCTTTGATTCTGTTTAGCTCTTTTGTTCTCATAATACTCCCGATGTTCTTGTTGGCGAAGTGAGTTTCGTTGATCTATCCCATCTTGTACAATATCAAGAAATTCTTGACTCATCCTCAACTCATGTTCTTTATTCATCAAATATCGCTCCTGTTCCTCTGGAGTCATTTTCTGAAATTTCTTCATTTCTATTTCATGTTCATAAGCAGCTTTACATACAAGACATTGAATTCTTCCACCCGTACACAACGAACAATCCTGTGTAATAAAACCTTGTATCATTCCAGTCCCAAAACATGGAACACAAGTAACTGTTCCTTTTCCACCGCAAGTTTTACAATTAGGGTCTACATAAGTTTTTTCTTTTCTAATAGCTAATTCAGATCCTGGATTCGACTTGGATCCGCTGCCATCGCAATAGTTGCAACGGTTTCCTCCTTTTCCTTGACAATAAAAGCAATTTTGCTTTCCAGTGCCATTACAGCTATGACAATTTACTATGGCAGAATAAAACATACCCGTATAATAGTCAATTTGTGGCATCATTGTTTGTCCGACGCCACCACAAGAAAAACATGCTGTTGTTCCTGTACCACCACATCCGCCACAGTTTAGAACACCTGTCCCACTGCAACTGTTACACGTCACCATTCCTTCTTGGGCTGATAGAAAAGAAGAGAACGTCAGTAAAAATAGAAAAATTTTTTTCTTCATAATTATTTTTTTTGATTATTTATAGATAGTTCCGTTTGTTCTATTTTATATAAAATTGCCACATTGAATCTATTATTTTTGCAGAATTATATTTGGAAGTTTCCCACGAATCCAAAATTTCGCCATTGCCCAAACTAAGGGTTATTGTTTTTATGTCAAACTTTCTCAATAGTTCAAAATTGTCATTTGATTTGATTAAAATATTGATGAACAAACTTCCGTTTGTATCCTCTCCTTCATTAACTGTAACATTAAACATTTTTGTAGAATTATTTGAGAATTCTATAGCACATGCACCTTTCACATTTTCAACTTGCTGTTTTTGTATATATTCAATAATTTGCCATATGCCAAAAGAAGAAATGTAATTAGTTATATCTTGCAAAATTGAGATATTAAGTCTTAAAACGACCCATGTTATATCTGTTGAAAATTTCACAAAATCAAGCCATGCCTTAAATTTCACTCTGTCTTCATTGACGTAGTAAGACTTTTGTTTAAAACGAAAACAATTATCACCTATCTCTTCATATGTATATAGGCATTCTTTTTCCTCTATTGATTCTTGTGTTCTTTTCTCTCGTTCTTTCTTTTTCATTTCTTCCCAAAGTTTCTCTGTTTCGGCTTTCCCCCTTGGCTTAAGAAGTCCTCCTAACCCCATTTTCTCGAATTTTTCAAGAGTGCGTTTTTTGCTTTCTTGGTACTTTTTTATCTGCTGTTCATCTTCTTCCATTCTGCGTAATGCTTTCAAAATGGATTCTCGCTGTTTTGTATCTAAGGTGTTATCAGAAAGAGACGTAATTAAGGAATGCTTAATTTGTTGATATTGAAACGATTTGACGTAACGCTCCTTATGCCATATATTCAAAAAATCTTCAGATACTTGCTTGTATTCTTTTTCTTGAGGATACAAATAACCGGGGGACAAGAAGATACACAATATTAAAAGGAATTTTAATAATATACTCATTTTCTTTATGCAAAAAGAAAGGCGCCACCATCCGTAACTCATTTTAACTTCGGGGCTACCGCCAAGTGGCCTTCTCACAAACAAGTCAGGATAGTTCACGCCTATGAAGACGTGAACTTTCAGAAATCCTGCTCTCGTGAGAAATAATTGGCGGTAATTTCGAAGTTGAGAACAAGAGCTAAAAGCTCAATCCAATATTTTATAAGTACGAACGGGAACGCTTTCCGTTGTTAATGTTTTGTTTTAATTTTCTCTTCTTTGAAAGCGGCATCACATGGAATACCCTTGACTTTCTATACGTTCATTTTTGCTTTGTCTGTTTTGTATATCATTCTTTTAGTTAATCAAATTATTGCAACGATACTTTTCCTGTCGATGTTCCAGCTAGTCCTGCCTCTATGCAGGCAGCTACGACGGGACAAAGATAGGTAAATTTGATGTGACCGCCAAAGAAATATGCGATTTATCGCAGAAGCGGGGCTAAAATCATGTTCTTTCAGGAAAAATGCACATATAAAAAAAGTTGCCTCAATCATGGATTGCCTTAATGTGATTTTGCTCTCATCCTATACATTCTCTCTAACCAGACTAACGTAGTCGAATACTGTTCCTGCATTATCGGACTTTCTGCTGCCCGTTTTTTGTATATTTCCAAAGCTGCTTCAAAATATGGGATTGCATTTAAGGGATTGAGGTGCTTTACCATCTTCCCGTCAGAAGTATATACAGCCTCTCCGAAAGGCGACCATGCCCTTGTATACAACATTCCCAAATCAAAATAAGACTGTGCCAACATCGGTTCGTATACCAAAGGATTGGAAATTGCGAAACGCCTCCATATCTCTACCACCTCTTTGTACTTCGCCTCACTCTCTTCATAGCGGAGACAACCCTCATAAACAACAGCCAAACTGTTGAGCGTTTCTGCCAACCGCGGTTCATAGGATAACGGAGCGGAACCAACCACCCTTCGCCACATCTCTATAGCCTCTTCATATCGATTTCTACTCTCGTCAAAGCGTTGAAGAAGAGTATAAATTTCCCCCAAACGGCAAAGCGTTTCAGCCACATGCGGCTCATGAACCAAGGGGTTGGATATTGCAAGACGACGATATAGCCAGAGAGCCCTCAAATAACAGGTTTCGGCAGTTTGATATTCCTTCTGGCTTTGTGCATACCGGGCAATATCTAACTGTAATCCGGCATTCAACACATGCTTGTCAGCACATAGCTTTTGCACGCCAAATGCAGAGCCAACCTTCTGTCGGGTATGTCCAGCAAGAAACGACGGAACAAGCAACAGCCATAAAAATAGAAGTTTCTTCATCATTGCAATAGTCTACAACATTAAGATTGGATGTCTACGAAATTATCCCTTACGGGTACAAATAAACTTCATTTCACTGAAAAAAAATCCGGGCACAGATTAGTTATGCCCCAGAAATAAAAAAAGGATTACGAATCATCGTAATCCTCATTTCTTGTAGCGCCTACGGGAATCGAACCCGTGTTACATGCGTGAGAGGCATGTGTCCTAGCCGCTAGACGAAAGCGCCATTGTTAATTTGAGAAGGTGCGGAAGCGGGGGGATTCGAACCCCCGGTACGGTTACCCGTACGTCAGTTTAGCAAACTGGTGGTTTCAGCCACTCACCCACACTTCCAATAGGGTTTTTACCAGCATCTTTCTCAAATGCGGTGCAAAGGTAGAGGTTTATTTTGAATTATGCAACGATTTCCAAAACTTTTTTCTATCTTTGTGGCAAATTTTTTAGAGATGAAACAGGCTAAAAAAGCGTTTAACACTGAAAAAGAGGAAATTATACAACTTCCTAAAATTTTCGACGAACGGGGCAACCTTTCTTTCATTGAAGGGAAGAACCACATCCCGTTCGCCATCGAACGCACCTATTGGATATATGATGTGCCGGGAGGTGAAATACGTGGAAGTCATGCTTTCCGCCAACAAGAGGAGTTCATTGTGGCGTTATCGGGAAGCTTTGATGTGGTATTACACGACGGAAAAGAAGAACGGAAATACCAACTCAACCGTTCATACAGGGGGGTGTATGTACCTCGCATGACGTGGCGCCGGATGGAGAACTTCTCCACCAACTCGCTATGTCTGGTCTTATCGTCAACCCGTTTTGACGAAAATGACTATATATGGGAGTTTGACCGATTCATTGAAGAGTTACGCAATCCCCAAAAGCCTCATACTTTCAACTACCCTACCCTGCCACCGACCGACAAAGAGGCTTTCAGACGGAACCGCCTGGCTGATTGCCGCATTTTCGACTTACCCAAAGTGCATGACCCTGCCGGAAACCTCACCGCCATGAACAATTGTACCGATGTCCCCTTTGAAGTCAAGCGGGTGTTTTACATCTACGACATCCCATCGGGGACTACACGCGGAGCACATGCTCACCGCGAAGCATACCAGTTCATCGTTGCCGCAAGCAGCAGTTTTGACCTGACTCTCGATGACGGACACGAAACACAGGTCGTACACCTCGACCGACCGTTCCGAGGCTTGTTGGTTGCACCCGGTGTATGGTGCAGATTAGAGAATTTCTCATCGGCAGCCGTATGCATGGTGCTCGCGTCTGACATCTACCGACAGGAAGACTACATTTGTGACTACAACGAATTTTTAACCTTGAAGCAATGCAAATAATCGGCTATACACCTGAAAGGAAAGAGGAATGGGACGCTTTTGTGCGTACTTCACGCAACGGCACCTTCTTGTTGCTACGCGACTACATGGACTATCATGCCGACCGGTTTACCGATTGCTCGCTCATGTTTTACCGCGAGGGGAAATTGATGGCACTATTACCCGCCAACCTGAGGAAGGAAGAACAGACAATATACTCGCATCAGGGATTGACCTACGGCGGACTCATCGTGGGAGAGAACATCACCACATTGCGCGTTTTGGAGTTGTTTGAAAAGTTGGAGAAGTGGCTGAAAGACGAATTAGGCATCCACCGAATGGTATACAAAGTCATACCTTATATATATCACCGATGCCCGGCAGAGGAAGACTTGTATGCCCTCTTCCGCCGATGCGCTAAATTACGTAGCAGGGCGGTGGCATCAGTCATCGAGCAATCACACAAGATAGCCATGCGGAAGGGAAGGAAAAGCACCATCAAACAGGCACGCAAGTCAGGAATATCCATTGCCGAGAGCGAAGACTTTGTGGCTTTTTGGGAGCTGCTTTCAAAGTTACTTTCCGACAAGTATGCAACCAAACCCGTGCACAGTTTGGAGGAGATAACCCGTCTGAAAGCCCTATTTCCGCAAGAGATACACCTCTTTATTGCAACTTCAGAAGAAGGCAAGCTGTTGGGAGGAAGCATCGTCTATGAATTTGAGAATCTGATTCATGCCCAATATATTGCAGCATCACCCGAAGGGAAAGAGATGGGAGCCATAGACCTGCTCTATGCCTATTTGATAGACGAACGGTATGCAGACAAGCGGTATATCGATTTTGGCACCTCGGTTGAACAAGGCGGATGGATGGTAAACGAGGGACTGCTCAGACAAAAGGAGGCTTTCGGAGCACGTGCCGTTGTGTATGACACCTACGAATGGGAGTTTGCATAGTTCCCCAAACTAAAAAAAGAAGAAAGAAGATATGGTGAAATTTTTAGATATCAAACGAATAACCGAATCATTTGAGCCCCAACTTTCGCAAGAGGCAACACGCATCATCAGCTCGGGTTGGTATTTGTTGGGTGAAGAGGTCAACGCTTTTGAAAAAGAGTTTGCCGACTATTGCGATTCATCGCACTGCGTAGGTGTAGCCAATGGTTTAGAGGCACTGACACTGATATTGCAAGCTTGGAAACAAATGTATGGTTGGGCAGAGGGTGATGAAGTAATCGTACCGGCAAACACCTATATCGCCTCCATCTTATCGGTAAACCATGCAGGGTTGTCTCCGGTGCTTTGTGAACCTTCAGACAGAGACGCCCTGATAGACCCTACACGCATAGAAGAACTGCTGACTCCACGCACACGTGCCATCATGGCAGTACATCTCTACGGACAGATTTGCGACATGAAAGCAATCGGTGAAATAGCCAAACGCCACGGCTTGAAGGTAATAGAAGATTGTGCCCAATCGCATGGAGCACTCTACCAAGGGACAAGAGCTGGAGCTTTAGGTGATGCCGCAGCTTTCAGTTTCTACCCAGGAAAAAACTTGGGAGCATTGGGTGATGGAGGCGCCGTTGTCACCAACGACCGAAGTGTGGCACGCACCATACGCACGTTAGCCAACTATGGTTCACAGACCAAATATGTCAACCAATACAAGGGGATGAATAGCCGATTAGACGAGTTACAGGCAGCCATTTTGCGCATAAAACTACGTCGACTGGATGCCGACAATGACCATCGGCGGAAAATTGCCCGTCGTTACATCAAACAGATAGAAAATCCGTTCGTCGAACTCCCCTACGTACATTCATGGCTGAGACATGTCTTTCACCTCTTCACCATCCGATGCAAGCAACGCGATGCGTTACAACAACACCTGAACAAGTTGGGCATACAGACACTCATACACTACCCCATCCCGCCACACAAGCAGGAGGCATATGCCGAGTGGAATCACTTGTCACTCCCCATTACCGAAAGCATCCACCAAGAGATATTGAGCCTGCCCATCAGCCAAGTGATGACCGACGACGAAGTGCAACAGGTAATCGAAGCGGTCAATCAATTCCGTCCAACAGAATAAATGCCGCCCAATAGCGGGGATGAGCATAACGCCCATCTCCGTAAGTTCGCAAATAGTGTTGGGCATTAACCAATGCCTGACGCTTGGATTGCTTGCGTACAACCAAATTGGTGTAAAATTCGACCATCAGCAAACGGGTAGCCTCATCATCAACTTTCCAAAGCGACATGACAATAGATTGCACTCCCGCCTTTTTGAAGCCACGTTGCAAACCGAATACGCCATCACCCGTAATATCACCAAGCCCGGTTTCACAAGCCGAAAGCACCACCAAATTCATACTCGTAAGATCGAGATGAGCAATCTCGCGTGCCGTAACAATTCCATCATTCACATGATTGGGTATGGTTTCTCCATAGAACCAAGAAGAAGCTCCTGCCATAAATAATCCTGAACGCCCTAATGCTTTGTTTTCATCGTCATCATCAGACCTCACAAATGTCATAGTCGTAGAGTCTCTACGTCCCTTTTATTCTGCTATCTGTTTTCTCAGTGAAACAATCTCTGCAAGCAGGTCTTTATCGCTCTTCCCCTCTAATGCTCTTATCATAACCAACATGCTTGTTATACCCGAAACATACATTTCACCATATTCTCCATTAATATCTACTTTACGCAACGCCTTCTTCAACGTTCTTTTAGCATCATCCATACGCCTAAGCCCCATCAAACTTGCCGATTCTATAACCAGCATTGAGAACGGTAATCTTCGACTTTATCAGTGAATTCAAATAAAGAGAGAGAGAATACGTTTCATACAATTTTCTGATTAATAGTGGCAAATGTACAAAAAAAACGCGATTACCCCTACAATGAGCAGAAAAAAATATTGCCAACTCACGCTGATAGGGAACAAGCTCATATACAGAGAGGATTTCCACAATGTGAATTGGCAATATTACATTTATGCCTTTAAAAAAGGACAGATGTCTCAACGTGCAGATGCAACGCCCAAATGTTCTTTGAAATGGTTACACAAACGAGTGAGAAGATGATGCCGTGTATTACCACCGAATATGCCATGATTGCGATTGGCATAAACCTGCATATCAAACTGTTTACCTGCCTGCACCAAGGCTTCGCTATACTCCATCATATTGCGGAAATGCACATTGTCATCTGCCGTACCATGTATCAACAGCAATGCTCCACTCAGTTTGTCTACACATCCGATAGCCGAGCCACGTTCATAACCATCGGCATTCTCTTTTGGAGTACGCATAAAACGTTCGGTATACACCGTGTCGTAATACCTCCAAGTGGTAGGTGCCGCAACCGCCACACCCGCCTTGAAGACAGGACGTCCTTCGCTCATAGCCATCAACGTGTTGAATCCTCCATAGCTCCATCCCCAAATGCCTATATTCGCCTTGTCCACATAAGGTAAAGAGCCTAAATATATGGCGGCTTCAACTTGATCTTTCGCCTCTTTTACCCCCAAATTGAGATAAGTAGTCTTTTCAAAGGCAGCCCCCCTTCCACCTGTGCCACGTCCGTCAACACAAGCGACAATGAATCCCTGACCAGCCAAATAGTGCTCAAACAAGGTTCCATCATAAAATCCGGCTCCCCAACCATTGAACACCTCTTGCGAACCGGGTCCTGAATATTGATACATGATAACGGGATATTTCCGTTGTTCGTCAAAATCAGCAGGTTTTACCATCCAACCATTCAACGATGTCCCATCAGGAGTCAGGAAAGAGAAGAGTTCTCTTTTACCCAATGCCTTTTTTGCTAATTTGTCTTTCAACGCTTCATTGTCTACCAATGTTTTTATCATTTTGCCATTGCCACTATGGAGGGAAACAACGGGAGGTGTATTCAAGTCAGAATAGGTATTGATGAAGTAACTCATATTCTTACTGAAAATAGCATGATTTGTACCTTTTTGAGGGGTCAAGCACACCTTGTTGCCTTTTGCGTCTATCCGATAGACATTGCGTTCAAGAGGAGAAGCCTCGTTACTCTCGAGGTAAAATGAGTTTGTCTTGTTGTCCCATCCAATAAAGTTGGTCACTTCATACTCTCCGCTTGTCACCTGCTTGATGAGGTTTCCGTTGATAGTATACCAATACAGGTGGTTATATCCATCGCGTTCACTCAACAAGGCTATATGTTGGGGGTAGAACTTTATTTGCGCATAAGCCGCCTCTTTCACATATTGGGGAGCCTCTTCACGAATGACGAGTTTGCACACCGTTGAACGAGGGTTTGCCATGTATACGTCGAACTTGCTCTGGTGCCGATTCAAGGTCATGATAGCCAAAGCATCGGGGTTATCAGTAAACTTGATGCGGGGGATATATCCATCAGCGTCCAACGGCAAATCCATTTTACGGGTAACCCGACTTTTGATATCAAAAGTGTGTACCGACACGGTTGAATTGTCTACTCCCGCCAAAGGATATTTATAGCTGTATGCCCCCGGATAATCGGCATATTCATGCTGTTCGGGCACCAATCCTTTGTAGAGAGGGAATGAAAAATGTGGCACCTTACTTTCGTCAAATCGGATATAAGCAAGCATCTTACTGTCAGCACTGAAGTCGAATGCACGGTTATATCCAAACTCCTCTTCGTTCACCCAATCGGGGATACCATTGATGATTTCGTTGAACTTACCATCAGTCGTAACTTGAGATTCACTGTTTTCAAAAAGCATTTTCACAAGATAGAGGTTGTTCTCTCTGACAAAAGCGATCTGGTTGCCATCAGGCGAAAACAGAGGCACCTGTTGAGGACCATCCTCTGAGAGTGGAGCCAACGTATTGTTTTTCACCGTATAGATATAATAATTTGCCGTAAACGAACGACGATATATGGGTTTGGTATCCGTTTGAATAAGAATGTGCGTTTCTTTGGGAGACATTATATACCCGTCAATACGTTTCAATTTATGATTACGCGCGGTTGTCACATCAAACAATACGCCTACCTCTTCACCTGTTTTGAATGAGTATTTTACAATCTGCTTTCCATCAGCACTGATTTGCGCATAGTGAAGTCCGTCATTCAACGGATTGACTCCATGCACTTGTTCAGCGCGAAATGTATTTTCTGTAACTTCGCCCAACGTCAATGTGTTTTGGGCGTTTGCTACCATTATAGCCATACTGAATAGGGCAATAAACCAATGTCTTTTCATTATCTTATAGTCTTTAATTCCACATTCGAGTGCAAAGGTAATGTAAAAAAGGGATATTTTATCTTTGTTTGGTGAAAATATATGGTCGAAAGTTTCGCTTTTTAAGGGCTTTTTCCTACTTTTGCGCCCGAATTTCAAACAATATATAACTAAAACGAAATAATTCAATGGGAGGTTTTTTCGGAACTGTCTCCAAGCAAAGTTGCATTGCAGACCTTTTTTATGGTACTGACTACAATTCACATTTGGGTACCAAACGAGGAGGATTGACCACATATAGCGAAGAAAAGGGATTCAGCCGCTCTATCCACAACTTAGAAAGTTCATATTTCCGTACAAAATTTGAAGATGAGCTCGACAAATTCCAAGGAAATTCAGGCATCGGAATCATCAGTGATAATGACCCACAACCCATCATGATCAATTCCCATTTAGGGAAATTTGCCATCGTCACCGTAGCAAGAATACATAATATCAACGAGTTAGAGCAAGAGCTATTGGCAGATGGCACGCACTTTGCCGAATTGAGTTCGGGCAAGACCAATCCGACCGAGCTGATAGCATTATTGATCGTAAAAGGAAAGACATTCGTCGAAGGCATTGAAATTGTACACCAGAAGGTGAAGGGTTCATGCTCAATGCTGATTCTCACTGAAGATGGCATCATCGCTGCACGCGACAAATGGGGACGTACCCCTATCGTCATAGGGAAAAAAGAGGGGGCTTATGCCGCCACATCCGAGTCTTCAAGCCTGCCCAACCTCGACTATGAACTTTGCTATACAGTAGGTCCGGGCGAGATTTTACACCTGCATGCAGACAGTTTCAAACAACTGCGCAAGCCAAACGAGCAAATGCAAGTATGCTCGTTTCTGTGGGTTTATTACGGATTTCCCGTCTCTTGCTATGAAAACCGCAATGTAGAAGAGGTACGCTTTACCTGTGGCTATGAGATGGGATGCAAAGATGATTCTGAGGTCGATTGCGTGTGCGGCATACCTGATTCAGGTGTAGGTATGGCATTAGGATATGCTGAAGGAAAAGGTGTTCCTTATCACCGTGCCATCACCAAATATACACCTACATGGCCACGAAGTTTCACTCCCTCAAAACAAGAGATGCGCAGCTTGGTTGCCAAAATGAAACTTATCCCCAACAGCTCTATGTTGCAAGGGAAACGCTTGCTTTTTTGCGACGACTCTATCGTCAGGGGCACCCAATTACGCGACAATGTCAAGGTGTTGTATGAATATGGAGCCAAAGAGGTGCATATGCGCATTGCATGTCCGCCACTGATTTATAGTTGCCCATTCCTTAATTTCACCAGCAGCAAGAGCGATTTGGAGCTGATAACCCGACGAATCATCAAAGAGTTTGAAGGCGATGAAAACAAGAATCTTGAAAAATATGCCCAAACAGACTCTCCTGAATACAAACGCATGGTAGCACACATAGCCAACCAGTTCGACTTGTCGTCCCTGCGTTTCAACACGCTTGAGACATTGGTAAAAGCTATCGGCTTGCCCAAATGCAAAGTGTGCACCCATTGTTTCGACGGAAGCAGCTGTTTTTAAACATAAATATTATAAAAGCTGTTTTTAGATAAATATTATAAGAGTTGTTTTTAGACATAAATATTATAAGAGTTGTTTTAGACCAAGTATTATAAAATAAACATCACCATTATGAATCTGACTGAGCGATTTCTAACATATGTAGGCTTTGACACACAAGCAAACGAAGAAAGCGGTACAACCCCCAGTACAAACAAGCAGATGGTCTTTGCACACTACTTGGAAGAAGAGTTGACGGAGTTGGGGTTTGAAGAGATTTCGTTGGACGAAAACGGATATTTGTATGCAACCCTGCCTGCCAATACCGATAAAGAGCTGCCTACCGTCGGATTCATTGCACACATGGACACAAGCCCCGATTGCAGTGGTGCCAATGTAAATCCGCGCATTGTCAAGTGCTACGATGGAAGTGACATCACACTTTGCCCCGGCACCATCCTTTCACCCGTGCAATTTCCTGAGCTATTGGCACACAAGGGAGAAGACCTGATAGTGACAGACGGAAAGACCCTTCTGGGTGCTGACGACAAGGCGGGCATAGCAGAAATCGTTTCGGCAATGGTTTACTTGAAAGAACACCCCGAAATCAAGCATGGACGCATCCGCATCGGCTTCAACCCCGATGAAGAGATTGGCATGGGTGCACACAAGTTCGACGTCGAAAAGTTCGGGTGCGACTTTGCCTATACCATAGACGGAAGTGAAGTCGGTGAGATAGAGTTTGAAAACTTCAATGCCGCAGGTGCCAAAATCACCATCAACGGCAGAAATGTACACCCCGGATATGCCAAAGGTAAAATGATCAATTCGATGCTGGTCGCCAACCACCTCATCAGCATGTTACCCGAAAACGAGACACCTGCCACCACCGAGGGGTATGAAGGTTTCTATCACCTCATAGGCATACAGGGCGATGTAGAGAAAACCACCATCAGCTATATCATCCGCGACCACAACCGCGAACGTTTTGAAGAACGGAAAGAGACCATGCGCAAGTTGGTGGAAAAGGTCAATGCACAAGTGGGCGAGCCCATCGTCACCCTTGAATTGAAGGACCAATATTACAATATGCGCGAGAAGATTGAACCTGTCATGCATATCATCGATATAGCCAAAGAGGCGATGCAAGAGGTTGGCATAACTCCCGCCATCAAAGCTATACGTGGAGGCACCGACGGTGCGCAACTCTCATTCAAGGGGCTGCCCTGCCCTAACATCTTCGCCGGAGGACTCAATTTCCATGGAAGATATGAATTTGTGCCCATCCAATCGATGGAAAAAGCGATGCAGGTAATCGTAAAAATCGCAGAGATTGTAGCACTTCGCTAAAACAAAAAGAAAGACAAGTTATCATACAACAAGGGGATGCACCACTCAGGCACATCCCCTTGTTTGTTTTCTTGTTTGTTGGAGAAGTATCACTCCGATTTCTCTATAAAATCAGTCAATCCGTTAGATACAAGAATGTTGTACCATGAGATAAGTTTCTTGATGTCATTGTTATACACCCGGTCACGATCGTAGTTGGGAAGTACCTCAGCCATAAATCCCTGCAACTCGGCAGGAGTCGCCTTCTTGTAGTTAAGGTCTACCAACTCACCATTTTTCAGCTCTTTGATATTGTTAAACACTTCGCCCAAGGGAACCTCTGTCTCATCGGTATACATAGCAATATCAGCCAATGATATCACCTTATCCGTACCATGTACGGGCATACGCTTTTTGACTTCGTCTACCGTTTCAACCACCAACAGATTTTTTCCACTTGACACTAACTTATATAACCCCGATTTACCAGGGATTGACAAAATTGTTTTCAACATATTCAATTTCCTTTTTTTTAGAACTAATATTCTTTTCTTTTTATCTTGTGCAAAATTAACACTCAGTCCTGAAACTCGCAAAGTAAAATCGCTAAAATATCAAAAAAAGCAGGAATCAAGGGAGACTGATTGTCATTTACCAATACGAAATCTGCCTTTTCCCTCTTTTTTTCGTCATCCATCTGGCATGCGATACGCTCTTTTACCGCCTCTATCGAGGTGTGGTCTCTCTCTACCGCCCGTTCAATTCTGACTTTTTCAGGTGCATATACCATCAACACTTTATCTACCATCGTTTCCAAACCTGCCTCATACAAGATAGCCGATTCGATGCCTACCCAGGCTGTTGTCTGCCTCTCTTTCCAACGGAGGAAGTCAGCCTTTACCCGTGGATGGACAATTGCATTCACCTCGCTCACATGCGTAGGGTCTGCAAACAAATAATCAGCCAACACCTTCTTGTCGAGCAGCCCTTCATCGGTATATACATGTTCACCTGCCAATGCTTTCAGTGCCCCACGAATAACGGGGTCGGTCTGATTGAGGCGCTTTGCCTCATGGTCGCAGTTATATACAGGAAATCCTGCTGTTTCCATTAGTCGCGAAAACACCGACTTTCCGCTTCCTATCCCACCGGTGATTCCCAAAACATGTGGTGCAGAGATACTATGGTTTTGCCGGTTCATCGCTTTCCGTATGTATGTATAGCGAGGTCTCTTCTATCAAATAGTCCACTTGCTCAGGATTGATTTTCACATGACTTGCTCCAACCGGCACTTGCGTCAGCTCTAACCGGCACTTGTCTGACCGGTTTCCCACCAGCTCCTTATAGTGTACCTCTATGCTGAAATCATCTGCGGTGATACTCTTAAATTTATGCCTGCCCACCAGAAAGGTCACATTCACCTTAGAGGGGAATGTCTTCAATTGCTTGTTAGCCGGAAAGCCCACCCCTTTCACCGGTACGGTGACGGTCTTTTCGGTCAACACATCCGCATAAACGACCAGCTCTCCTTTGTTGGGCACAAACTTCACTCCTTTGATAGGGCTCAAGTCCACCATTTGACGAATGGTGTCTGTCACCTCCTTCAGGTGCAAGGGCTCGGTATATGCCGCCCGCAATGTATCTAATATCTTTTGGGGTGCATACACCATCACCGAGTCGGGCGAGAATTGCTTGTCTACAAGGTAATATTGTTTTTTGGCTTGAATGTTTCCTCTCACCTTCACGGGGAGCATGCGCCCTTCACCTTGGGTGTAAATGAACTCCAACGTATCCGGTTTGATGGAAACGACAGAAGTTGAGACCGCCAATTGTCCCAACAACTTCTTCTGCAATTCGGTCGACAAAAGTCTGATGTGAGTATTCCTGTGCTTATAGTCTTCAAAGTCAACCGTCAGAGGCATAAAGTTCATCCCTATCAGGTAGTTGACCAGCACCGTACCCCTGTCTTTTACCGTCACTTCAAGTTCTTTGGGCAAATCAGAGGTAACCACCACATTCTCCGGCACATTTTTCATGCGCAGAGGCACGCTGAGTTCTGTTTCATACGTCTCATTCAACGTATGCAACAACCAAAAAGTAGACGCCACAATCACAAAAAACAGAAAAATCAAAAACTCCCTGCATTGCGAACTTTGCAGGAAGTTTTTCATTTGTCCGTTAAGCTTCTGCCACTGAGCTTTTATCTCCTCTTTCGGAAATATCATCTTGCAGTTTTTACCTTTTTATTGATTTGCCACATTTTGGCTGGCATCGGCATAAATGGAGTTGCGGTCAATGCGGATTTTCACACCTGATGCAATTTCAAGCACCACCACATTGTCTTCCAGTTCTTTCACCTTTCCATAGATGCCACCGGCAGTAATGACAGCTTGTCCTACCTCCAGATTCTGACGGAACTTCGCAATCTCTTTTTGTTTTTTCTGTTGCGGACGAATCATGAAGAAATACATGATACCAAAGATGGCAACCATCATGATAATCATTGAGAAATCTCCACCGCCTTGTTGTAAAATAACAGTATTCATAAAATGCTTGTTTATTTAGGGTTATAAATAGTTTTTCCGTTCTTCTTTGGCTATATAACAAAAAACGACCTTTAATTCTTCATCAACTTGCCACTTTTTTTCAGTTTTCCCACAATGTTGTCCAATATTCCGTTGATAAACGAAGGACTCTTGGGGGTACTGTACAGTTTGGTTATCTCAAGATACTCGTTGATGCTCACGCTGACAGGATGTTGGGGAAAGAGGTGATTTCAGCCAAAGCCACCTGCATGATAATCATGTCCATGAACGAGATTCGCTTCAATTCCCAGTTGCGTGCATTTTCCGCTATCAGATGACGGTAATAGTCGGCATTCAATATCGTACGTCTGAACAAACGGCGTGCATAGTCTTGGTCTTCATCATCTTTAAATTCGGGCAACAACTCTTGCTTGGCACCCTTGCTTTCGTCGAACCGCTTGATTGTCTTCAACACAAACGTGTCGACAATCTCCTTGTCGTCGTTCCAATAGAGGCTCTGCTCCTCTAACAGCGCATCCAACTCTTCATGATTAAAGATGATGTTCTTATAGAGTTTGCGCCACAACTCGCGGTCTTCGGCATAGCTGTCGGTCTCTGCTGCCATATACTCTTTATAATAGTCGCTCTCCACTATCTGGTTATAGAGCTTCTTCACAAATTCCTCCTCATTGTTCCAGGTCTTCTTCTGACTTTCAGCAAACGCATTCAACTGCTTGTTCACCTCCAGTTGGGAAGCAAAACGGTTTTCGGCAAACTTCATGTTCGGAAGCAAATCCTCCTTGGTGGGCAACATCTTGTTCTTGCCCATCTCTATGCGCTTATTGGCATAACGAGTCACAGCCACTATCAACAAAAGCAAGTAATTGTACAAGTCATATGCTTTTGAGAGGCTGAAAAACAACTCTTTCTCCGCTGTTTCCAAGTTTTTCCCGCCATTCTGGTAATACGCATAGATAATTTGTACAATCTTCAAACGAATAAGTACTCGATTTATCATATCCTAATTAATCTTTTAATCTTAAATATCACTTAAGGTTTCATACGTTACAAAAGTGATGCAAAGATAACGTTTATTATTGATTTGAGCAACTTCTGATATCCGTTTTTCTGCTTTTCTCTGCTTTTTTATTCAAAATTTGGCATAAACACTAAATTTTTGCTCATTTTTCTTTGTCCTTCTAAAAAAAAAAGGCAATTTTGAAGCCAAATTCAAAGATGGTGGGTATCCTGAAGCATGTTTTACCGAAAAGCCCACCCTTAATAAAACAACCTGTGGGCACAAACGTAAAACCCACCTTAACACATCATATAATCATGGAAGAAACAAAGAAAAAAAGTGCGATGTATGAGGGAAGTGACAAGGATATTGTTTTCTCCAAATCAATTAAAGCCGGAAAACGCATCTACTATCTCGATGTAAAGAAAAACCGAAAAGACGAAATGTTTTTGGCTATTACCGAAAGCAAAAAAATCGTCAGTGGCGAGGGCGATGACCCGCAAATCAATTTTGAGAAGCACAAAATATTTCTCTACCGCGAAGATTTCGAAAAATTCACCGGCGGTCTGCTCGAAGCCATCCAATATATTGTTGACCAACAAGGTGCCGCTGCCCCTCGCATACAACGCGAAGAGAGCGAGCGCAACGAGGAAAAAGGGACAGAAAACGAAAATTCAATCAATATCGACATCGATTTTTAAGCCAACACTTGGCTAATATAAAAAAAAGATGTACCTTTGCAGCCGCTTTTGAAGCATCAAGGAATGGCAAGCGCCAGTCGTGTGATGGTGAATTAAGCAAAAGTAAACTTAATTTTAGAGTAACACATTATTTTTATTCAAGATGAGATCAATCGAAATCAAAGGTTCTGCAAGACCTGTTGTTGGCAAGAAAGCCAACCGCGAAATCCGCAAGGCAGACAGCATCCCCGCTGTATTGTATGGTGTTGAAAGAGATGAGAACAACCTCCCCGTTGCCACTCACTTTACCGTTACAAACGATGAAGTACGCAACCTCGTTTACTCTCCGCACATCTATGTTGTAAACTTGAACATCGATGGCAAAGAATGCAAAGCCGTGATGAAGGACATCCAGTTCCATCCCGTCAGCGACCGCATCCTCCACATCGATTTCTACCAAATCACCGAAGAGAAACCCATCGTTATGGAAGTTCCCGTTGCATTGGAAGGTTTGGCAGAAGGTGTACGTGCCGGTGGTAAGTTGCAACTCCAGATGCGCAAGCTGAAAGTAAGAGCTCCTTATGCAAACATTCCTGAAAAGTTGGTTGTAAACGTTACCAACCTCGGTTTGGGTAAGACCATCAAGGTGGAGGCTTTGAGCTTCGAAGGACTTGAAATCGTCAACGCCAAGAATGTGGTTGTATGTGCCGTACAATTGACACGTGCAGCCCGCGGTGCTCAAAAGGCTAACCAATAATCTCTTAACAAACAATTGGTGAATCTACAAGAGCAATGAAATACTTGATTGTTGGCTTGGGTAACATCGGAGAAGAATACCGAGAAACCCGTCACAATATAGGATTCAACGTATTGGACGCCCTCGCAAAGGCGTCCAATATTGTTTTTCAAGACAAACGGTATGGAGCCGTAGCCACCCTCCCGCTCAAGGGGAAACGCCTCATACTGCTCAAACCGTCTACCTATATGAACTTGAGCGGAAATGCCGTGCGCTATTGGATGCAGCAAGAGAAAATCCCATTAGAGAAAGTACTGGTTGTCGTAGACGACCTCGCGCTTCCTTTCGGTTCACTGCGCCTCAAGGCGAAAGGCAGTGATGCCGGACACAACGGACTCAAACACATTGCCGCCACATTAGGTACCCAAAACTATGCCCGACTCCGATTTGGCATCGGAAACGAATTTCCACAAGGCGGTCAAATCGACTTTGTACTCGGCAACTTCACCGAGGAAGAGAGAAAAGCTATGGACGAGCGGGTTGCCTTAGCGGGAGATATCGTAAAAAGCTTCTGCCTGGCAGGGATTGACATCACCATGAACCAATACAACAAGCGATAAGATGAAAGAAGAGGCACGTATAGACAAATGGTTATGGGCTGCGCGCATATTCAAGACCCGCACCATTGCCGCTGACGCTTGTAAAAAGGGACGCATATCCATCGGCGGAACCTCCGTAAAACCCGCACGCACCATCAAGCCGGGAGACATCATCGAGGTGAAAAAACCACCCATCACCTACTCTTTCAAAGTCTTAAAGGCCATCGAAAACCGAGTGGGAGCCAAGCTGGTGCCCGAGATTCTGGAGAACGTAACCCCACCCGCCCAATACGAATTGTTGGAGATGAGCCGCATCAGCGGATTCGTAGACAGAGCACGCGGCACCGGTCGTCCCACCAAGAAAGAGCGTCGGAGCCTCGACGATTTCACCACTCCCCTCTTCATCTCCGACGACGAGTTCGACTTCGATTGGGAGGAGGAGGAAGAATAGCTCACCACTCCCCTCTTCGTCTCCGGTGACGAGTTCGACTTCGATTGGGAGGAGGAGGAAGAATAGCTCACCGCTCCCAAGCTTGTCCCTATCACCGTCAGGATGGTGACGAGCGTCTGAATCACGATTTTCCAAATCTCTTTCTTTTCCATAAGTTCAGTTTTTTAAGCGGACCCTCCCCCCTACCCCTCCACAAGGGAGGGGAGTGAAATGTTTCAGTTCCTTGGGGTAGAGGTGGTGGTCCTTGGTTTATACTTGGTAAATACCGGTCACATTTGCAAAGATACCATTCTGAGCCCAGGGATGTCAAGAGCCACACCCATTTTGGCGGAAATTTAACATTTGCAACAACCCGCCCACCATCGGTTACAAGCTGATTTTCAGCCGTATACACTTGCAGCCCATCACTCACGTCCCGCCACTCTTTTAACAAGCTGTTTTCAGTGAGTTGTAAAGACAATTCAACGATTCCCCCAAAAAGCTACAAGTTTCCCGTCCGATGCGCGGGTATCCTGTAGCTCATCATTCCTCCCCGATGGTGGGTATCCTGTAGCTCATCACTCATCACCAACCACGGTAAAGCGTGACGTGACAATTCGTGACAATTAAATATGCATACCAT
>JAFUPU010000110.1 GCA_017472635.1 Bacteroidaceae bacterium | reverse complement strand
GGGCGTTTAGCTCAGCTGGTTCAGAGCATCTGCCTTACAAGCAGAGGGTCGGCGGTTCGAATCCGTCAACGCCCACCAAATCATCCAAAGAGACTCTTTCAAAAGTGACCTTTCGGGCGTTTAGCTCAGCTGGTTCAGAGCATCTGCCTTACAAGCAGAGGGTCGGCGGTTCGAATCCGTCAACGCCCACCCGAAACAGAGCTTCACATAGATTTATGTGAAGCTTTTTTGTTTTAAAGGCAGGTTTTATTTTGCTGCTTGATAAGAGTTTGAAACAAAACGATATTTAAAAGATATACGAATATGGCAAAACCAGGCATACCAAAGGGTACGCGCGACTTCTCTCCTTTGGAGATGGCAAAGCGCAACTATATTTTCAATACCATCCGTGAGGTATATGCACTTTATGGATTCCAACAAATCGAGACTCCTGCTATGGAGAATCTCTCTACACTCATGGGTAAGTATGGCGAAGAGGGTGACAAGCTGCTTTTCAAAATTCAAAATTCGGGCGACTATTTCAAAGGGTTGACCGATGAAGAGCTGCTCAGCCGTAATGCAACCAAGCTGGCATCCAAGTTCTGCGAGAAAGGGCTCCGCTACGACCTTACCGTTCCCTTTGCACGCTATGTGGTGATGCACCGCGAAGAGTTGGCTCTGCCCTTCAAACGTTACCAGATACAACCGGTATGGCGTGCCGACCGTCCGCAAAAAGGGCGTTACCGCGAGTTTTACCAGTGCGATGCTGATGTGGTGGGTAGCGATTCGTTGCTCAACGAGGTGGAGCTGATGCAGATTGTAGATACAGTCTTCTCGCGTTTCGGCATCCGTGTATGCATCAAAATCAATAACCGCAAGATATTGACCGGTATTGCCGAAATCATTGGCGAGGCTGACAAGATTGTCGACATTACCGTGGCTATCGATAAGCTCGACAAGATAGGACTTGACAATGTGAATGCGGAGCTTGCCTCTAAAGGCATCAGCCAAGAGGCTATCGAAAAGTTGCAACCGATTATCCTGCTCCAAGGTTCCAATGTGGAGAAACTGGCGACCTTAAAGCAGGTGCTTGCCGCAAGTGAAATCGGTCTGAAAGGAGTGGAGGAGAGTGAATTTATCCTTGCTACCTTGACAACTTTGGAATTGAAGAATGAGATTGAACTTGACCTTACGTTGGCGCGCGGACTGAACTATTATACCGGAGCTATCTTCGAGGTGAAGGCGTTGGATGTTGAGATGGGAAGCATCACCGGAGGCGGACGTTACGACAATCTCACCGGTATCTTCGGTATGCCGGGTATCTCAGGGGTAGGCATCTCTTTCGGGGCAGACCGTATCTTTGATGTGCTCAATCAGCTTGACCTCTATCCGGAAGATGCCGTGACGGGTACACGTATACTCTTTGTTAACTTTGGAGATAAGGAAATGGCGTATTGCCTGCCCTTGCTCGCACAGTTGCGTGCTGCCGGAGTCTCGGCAGAAATTTATCCCGACAGCAGTAAGATGAAGAAGCAGATGGCTTATGCCAATGCCAAGTCGGTGCCTTTCGTTGCCATTGTGGGTGAAAATGAGATGGCAGAAGGTAAGGTGATGCTCAAGAATATGACAACCGGCGAACAGAGTCTGCTGGCAGCAGACGAGTTGTTGGCTGCAGTTGTTGCCAATTGATAAATCCGGTTGCAAGAGGCTGTCTTTTTTGCTTGCTTGCATTCTGACGAAAATCGCGTATATCCAATCGCTAAGTGGTGGCGTTGAATATACGCGATTTCTTTTGTTTTCTGTAGGAAAGGTTAGGGGTGCGTCAAAAAATAGGGTGGTGACATATTGACGCGGCTACGAGACGCTTCTACTTCTTGGGTCTTCTTCGTGCCCACCCCTCTTCGCTGAAGTCCGGTTCTTCTCCCTTCAGTGGTCTGTCGTTGTGTTGGAAAAACTGTTTCCAGTCGTCTTTCCGTTTCGGACCTCGGGGAGCTGTGTATCCACGCTCCTCGCGCGAAGGTTTTTTCTTGCCCGGCTCTTCGGCGGACATGCGTTTCTTTGATTTTTTTGCATAAGGTTCGTCCCACTCGTCATAGGCAGATTTCCGCTTGTTTTGTTTGGTGGTGCGCTCGTGCTGGTTATCTTTTTTCTCCTGTTTTTTGCTGTGGGTGGTCTCTTTTCTCTTTTCGTTTTTCGGGGACTCCTCTTCACCGGCAATCTCGACGACCACTTTGCGTCCTTCCACCTTCACGCGGTTCAATACCTTCATTACATTGCGGGCATCCTCTTCCGCAACCTCCATGAATGAGAAGTTCTTCATCAGGTCGATACGTCCAATCTGAGGTTTGCCATGCACGTGCTTGTTTACCAATTCAATCAATTGGGCGGCATAGAAGTTGTCTGTTTTTCCCAAATTGATGAAGAGGCGTGTGTATCCCTCTTCAGCCTGTCGTCCCTGCTTTCCTCGCCCGTTTTCCTTCTTCTCTTGTTTTCCCTTTTCTGTGGGAATCTCTATTTCGGGTGTCTTGCTGTAGTACTCGAGGAAGCGGTTGAACTCGCGGCTGATGATGCGTTTTATCAGGTCTTCTTTGTCCAACCACTCCAGCTTGCGGTACACTTCGGGCAGGAATACGTTGATTTCCTCTTCGTTCACCTCTACCCGTTCGATGTCATCGACAACCTTGTAGAGCTGTTTTTCGCAAATCTGTTTGCCGGTGGGGATATCTCCTTTGATAAACTGCTTGCCTATGATGCGTTCGATGTTGCGCATCTTTCCTTTCTCTCTCAGGTGGATGATGGCGATGCTTGTGCCGGTTTTTCCGGCACGTCCGGTACGTCCGCTCCGGTGGGTGTAGCTTTCGATGTCATCGGGAAGCCCGTAGTTGATTACGTGTGTCAGGTCATCAACGTCAAGTCCGCGTGCAGCCACATCGGTTGCCACCAATAGTTGTATGCGGCGTTGGCGGAACTTCTGCATGGTCAGGTCGCGTTGTTGTTGCGACAATTCGCCGTGTAGCGAGTCGGCATTGTATCCGTCTTGTATCAGCTTGTCGGCAATCTCTTGTGTCTCCAAACGGGTGCGGCAGAAGATGATGGCGTAAATCTTGGGGTAGTAGTCGGCGATGCGCTTCAGTGCCAGGTATTTGTCTTTGGCGTGTACCAGATAGTATACGTGATTTACGTTTTTGCTTCCTTCGTTTTTGGTGCCGATGACAATCTCTTTGGCATTGTTCAGGTAGTTTTTACTGATACGTGCAATCTCCGGACTCATTGTGGCAGAGAAGAGCAGGGTGTTCCGGTCTTTGGGTACGTCAGCAAGTATGGTGTTGATGCTCTCGGTAAATCCCATGTTCAGCATCTCGTCGGCTTCGTCCATCACCACGTCGCGGATGGTCGAGAGGCTTACGGCTCCCCGCTCCATCAGGTCAATCAGGCGACCGGGGGTGGCTACGATGATGTGTACGCCTTTTCGCAAGCCTCTTATCTGCATCTCTATGGACGAACCTCCATAGACAGGCAGCACGTGCAGGTGTTCGATGTATTTCGAGTAGTCGTTCAAGTCACCGGTTATCTGCAGGCACAGTTCGCGGGTCGGACATAATATCAGGGCTTGCGGCTCACGTCGTTCAACCTCAATCTTTTGCAACAGGGGCAATCCGAAGGCGGCGGTCTTTCCGGTCCCTGTTTGTGCCAGTGCCACTACATCGTTGCCGTCTCCCAACAGGTAGGGTATAACCTCTTCCTGTACGGGCATCGGTTGCTCGTATCCCATCTCTTCGATGGCGCGTAGAATCTCGGGTGAGACTCCTAATTCTTCAAAACTCTTCATCCTTATTTGGGTGGGTTCTATATATTTTTTGTTTTAAACTCTTCAATCTTTCAACCGCTTTAATGGCACGCGGATGACGCGGATTTTTTCGCCTTGCTCAACAACTCGTGGCGGATGACCGCGGATTTTTTATTTCAAGCCCTTCAACTTCTCAACCTCTTTTAGGCACGGATTACACGGATGAACACGGATTTTTAATTTCAAACTCTAAACTCTTCAACCAATAAACCTCTCAACTCATCAACTATGAACTATCAACTCCTCAACCGCGCGAAGTGCCCTCTCTATCGGTTTGCTACCTCGATTTTCAGCGTAGCACTCTTCAATCCTTTGGCTCGTGCCGTGAAAGTCAGTTCGCCAGCCTCTTCTCCGGCTTGTACGATGGCGGTCAGTTGTCCGCTGAAGGCACTCATTTGTGGTTGGTGGAAAGGCTCTAAGCAAGTAGCGTCTCCATTGGCGGTTGCGCGAAACTTTCCGGCACCTTTCACGTTGAACTTCACCTGTCGGTTGTCGGTCGGACAGAGGTTTCCGTCTTTGTCGACCACGCGCACGGTGATGTATGCCAGATCTTTGCCGTCGGCTTGTAGGGTCGAGTGTCGTGTCACCAATTCGAGGTGATGAGGCTTTCCGGCGGTGCGCAACACCTTCTCGTCGGCTTTGTTTCCGTTGGCATCATAGGCAACCACGCGCACCTCGCCCGGTTGGTAGATGGCATCCATCCACATCAAACGGTAGCGTTTTAAAACCTCGGGGTCGTAAATCTTTCCTTTGGCAATAGGTGCATCGGTCACCTTGCGTTGGCGTCCGTAGCTCTTTCCGTTGATGAAGAGTTCGGCTTCGGGGTAGTCGGTGTATACAAATACCGGCACGGTGTCTCCCTCATGTCCTTCCCAATTCCAGTGGGGAAGTATGTGAAGGGTATGCTCTTGGGTGTTCCAAACGCTCTTATAGAGATAGTATCGGTCTTTGGGTAGGCTTGCCAAGTCGATGATGCCGAACATCGAGCTGTGGTTGGGCCATGCATCGGTGTCGTAGGGAGAAGGCTCGCCCAGGTAGTCAAATCCTGTCCATACAAATTGTCCCATCGTCCATTTATAGTCGTCAGCCAAGGCAAAGTCCACATCGGGCACATTGCTCCAACTGCAATATTCGACATCGTATCCGCTACACTGGTGGTCGTCGTAGATGGCTTGTGGTTTCAGTCTTACGGGCAGCTTGTATACCCCTCGCGAACTGACGGTTGATGCCGTTTCGCTTCCCAGTACAACGCCTTGTGGCAGTTTCTCGTATCCCTCGAGGTAGCGCCAGGTGCGATAGTTCAGTCCCACCACATCGAGTACGGCTGCAAACCCGTTTTTCAGCACGCATGACACTTGGTCCATGCCACAAGTGACCGGGCGTGTGGGGTCTTCGCGGTGGCAGATGTTTTGCAGGAAGCTGGCAACCTGTGCGCCCTGTGCACTGCATTGTGTCGGCACCTCATTACCGATGCTCCACATTACCACACTCGGGTTGTTGCGGTAGTGGTGAATCATGTTCACCATGTCTTTTTCTGCCCATTCGTTGAAGAACCTATGATATCCGTTGGCACATTTGGCCCGATCCCATTCGTCGAACGGTTCCACCATCATCATCAGTCCCATCTCGTCGCACAACTCCACCAGTTCGGGTGCCGGCATGTTGTGTGCGGTGCGTATGGCGTCACATCCCATCTCTTTCAGCAGTTCCAGCTGGTGGCGCAGTGCCTTCACGTTGATGGCGGCTCCCAGCGGACCCAGGTCGTGGTGGTTGCATACCCCCTTGAATTTGCGCTGTTCTCCGTTCAGGTAAAATCCGCGTTCAGCCACCACTTCAATGGTGCGGAAGCCGAAGTGTGTCTCATAGCTGTCCACCTCCTTACCGTCAACACACACGCTGGTGATGGCGGTGTAGCGTGTCGGGCTTTCGGGGCTCCACAGTTGGGGATGTTCCACCAACAGGTTTTGTTCTATCTTCTCCAGCTCTCTCCCTGCTTTCAGGGTTGTTGTCTTTTCGGCAACCTGCTGGTTCTCTTTGTTATAGATGATGGTCTTTACCGTCAGGCTTTCTCCTTTAGTGGTCTTCAGGTCGGTGCGCAGGCGCACGGTGGCAAACTCCTTTTCTATGTGTGGGGTAGTCACGTGAGTGCCCCATACCGGTATGTGTGTCTTATGGGTGGTGATGAGGTGTACGTTGCGGTAGATGCCGGCTCCCGGATACCAGCGCGATGATTGTTCGTGGTTCTCCAGTCTTACCGCCATCACGTTGTCTTTGCCATCAGCGTTGAGCAGGTCGGTCACATCAACGTGGAAAGAGTTGTATCCGCAGGGCCAGAAGATGACCTCTTTGCCGTTGACGTAAACCCGCGCTTCGCTCATGGCACCGTCGAAGAGCAGGGTGACTGCCTGTTGTGTGCGGTCGAAGTTCTCTACGTCAAAGCGGGTACGATACCATCCCACGCCGGTGTAAGGCAGTCCGCCCGAGCGTCCGGTCTTCCAGGTGGCAATCTTCTCTCCGTTTTGTGTGACGGCTACTTTCTGCAGGTCGTGCTTCCGGTCAAAGGGACCTTCGATTGCCCAGTCGTGTGGTACGGTCACCGTCTCCCAAGCCCTGTCGTCGTAGGTGGGTACGGCTGCTTCTGTCTTGTCTTCGTGTACAAACTTCCAGTTCTTTTCCAATAGCCGTTCGGTACGTTGTGCCCACATCGGCATACTCATCAGGCAACCGGCTGTTGCCAACCATGTCAGTAGTCTCATCGCTGTCTGTTCTTTAGGGTGATAAATTTCAATGGGCAAAGATAAGCATAATATCTGAGAACCGCAAATCCATGTCCCTGAAAAAGAGGATGTGGTGTAAATAGAAGGGTTGAATGGCTCCCTGTGACGAAGAAAAAAAGAGAATCTCTTGTTTTTTTGAAATAAAAAGCGTTACTTTGCAACACTAAATGAAATTTACTATGGCAATAGACGACCTGACCGAGAGATATGTCAATTTCTACACAGATTTTGCGTTCAAGAAATTGTTTGGCACTGAGGCAAACAAAGAGTTGCTTATCAGCTTTTTGAATTCTATGTTCAATGGACAGGAAGAGATAAAAGATCTTACCTACCTTAATCCTGAGCATTTGGGTACCTCGGAGTTCGACCGCAAGGCAGTTTTTGATGTCTATTGCGAGAATGAGAAGGGCGAGAAGTTCTTGGTAGAGATGCAAAAGGGCGAACAACAGTATTTCAAAGACCGCAGCATCTTCTATTCCACTTTTCCTATCCGCGAACAAGCGCAACGGGGCACAGAATGGAATTATCAGCTCAAGGCTGTCTATACGATAGGTATCCTTAACTTCTGTTTCGACAAAGACGACCCCTCTTATTATCATCACGAGGTGCGTTTGGTCGACGTAAATACAGGTGAGGTTTTTTACGACAAGTTGTGTTACATTTACCTGGAGATGCCCAAGTTCACCAAAGAGGAGGACGAGCTTGAGACTCTTTTCGACAAGTGGCTTTATGCTATCCGTCATCTTTCCGATTTGTTGAATCGTCCTGAGTCTCTTCGCGAAAAAGTTTTCCAACGTTTCTTCGAAGCTGCTGAGATAGCCAAGTTCAACAAGCAAGAGCGCATGGAATATGAAGACAGTCTCAAGGCCTATCGCGATTGGTTCAGTGTGCTTGAAACCGCCAAAAACAAAAGTAAAGAAGAAGGTCGTGCTGAAGGTCGTGTCGAAGAGCGCTATGAGATTGCTCGTAACCTTAAGGCTTGTGGTGTGGACAATGCCACCATCAATGCTGCTACCGGCCTCTCGCTTGATGAAATTGCCGGATTGGATTGATACCCGTTTCTCAAAACAAATGATCACCTGCAGGAGCTTGTAAACCTCAACGTTGCAGGAGCCGGCGCACTTCTTGATTGTGACGCCCCTTCCCCTCTTTCTACAATAAGCCTTCATTACCTTTCCCTTTTTTCATCAGCCAATCTCCTCGCCTTTTCTGTGAGGGTGGAAGAGACGTTGCCAATCGGATGTCGGAGAAAGTTTCTTAAAATTTACAAAATACCCCCCCTAAGTGTTAACTTATAATAAAACAAACCCTTCGGTTGTTTCGTTAATGAATAAAAAAACTTATGTTTGCAGACATTAATAATACAAGATACGAGTGCAAAGTTTGAAGGTGGAAGTCGGCTGAGAGGTGAAACAGCACCTCGGCTAATAGTAGAAAATACAATAAGTCGTCTTCCCGTATTGACAGGGTTAGAGCCTGTGGGCTGATGAGTGGGGCATCAACGTTTCCTCCCTCTGCAAAGGTCGCACCTCTCCCTAATATATTATAAGGATAAAGACCGTTTCTTCTCAAACGAATGGGAGAGGAGGTCGTTAAAAGGAAAAAAGAAATAAAAAAAAGACGTAAAACGATGAAAACGTTACGATTGTCTATCATATTGATGTTTGTCGCCATGGCAACGTATGCACAAGTTGCCGTCAAGACAAATGTACCTATGGACGTCCTCCGTCTGCCCAATCTGGGGGTCGAGGTGGCGTTAGGAAAAAAGTTCTCAGTAGACCTTGCCGGTTATTACAATCCCTGGAAATTCTCCGACACCAAGCAACACAAGCTCCTGCTTGTGCAGCCCGAGTTGCGCTATTGGTTCTGCGATGTCTTCAACGGACACTTCTTGGGAGCACACCTCATGGGAGGTGCTTACAACACCATGGGCTTCGAGCCCCCCTTCGCCCTTTGGGACGATATGGAAGATTACCGCTACAAGGGGCGCTTCTATGGTGCCGGCATCTCGTACGGATACAGCTGGGTGCTCGATCGCCATTGGAACCTCGAAGCCACCATCGGTGTCGGATACAACTACGTCACCTACGAGCGCTATGAATGCAAAGATTGTGCGCAAAAGCTGGAAGACTCCGACAAAAACTACCTCGGACCTACCAAGGCAGCGCTGAACCTGATTTATGTCTTCTGATTTCTTAATAAACACACTACCGACGATGAAACATATAGCCATCCTGATATTAGCCCTCTGCACATCAGCCACACTCGTGGCACGCGATACCGTCGACCATAAGCATATACGCATCGACCACTACGATCTCACCCAGAGTGAAGCCGGCAAACAGCAGGTTATCTTCAATGTCGACCTCACGCTCGACGAAGCCTTCGACCTGCCTTCAAACCAGCAGATTAACATTACACCCCTCTTGCAAGATACCGACGGTGCCTATGCCCTTATCACCGACACCTGCCGGATGAAGGAGTTCGCCCCCATCACCGTCTACGGACGTCGTCGCGGCATCATCAACCAGCGCGAGGGAGTGAGCTATGCCGGCACCTACCGCGTCGAGAAGCGTCGCGACGATGCCGAGCAGACCTTCCGCTATACGGGGGTTGCCGACTACGAGCCTTGGATGGACGAGAGCAAGCTCGTGCTCCTCGTCTCACTCTACGGATGCGCCGATTGCGAGAAAGACGACCACTACATCCCCCTCACCCGCCTGGTCAAGCCCTTCGAGCCTACCCGCTTCATCGACTTCATGATGCCCGTGGCACCCGATGTCAAACGCTTCGAGTTGCAGGGTAGCGCCTACCTCGACTTCCCCGTCAACCGTACGGAACTATACCCCGACTACCGTCGGAATCCCCAAGAGCTCGACAAGATACGCGCCTCCATCGACTCGGTACGCAACGAGCGCAATGCAGGCATCACCACCATCACCGCCATCACCATTCACGGATACGCCTCACCCGAGGGACCTTACGACAACAACATTCGTCTGGCTAAGGGACGTGCACAGACCCTGCGCGACTATGTCGTACGCCAATATGCCCTCGAGGATGTGCCCTTCACCGTCAAGTCCACACCCGAAGACTGGGCAGGGCTCAAGCGTGCCGTAGAGACAGGAAAATATCCCCAACGTGAAGAGGCACTCGCCATCATTGCCGACACCCTCCTTCACCCCGACCGACGCAACGACCGCCTGGCGCGACTCGACGTCTACAAGACCCTCTTGAACGATGTCTATCCCGCCTTGCGCCACTCTGACTATACCATCTACTACACCGTGCGCGACTTCACCACCGAAGAGGCGGTAGAGATATACCGCACCCGTCCGTGGATGCTCAGTCAGAACGAGATGTACCGCGTGGCACAAACCATGCAACCCGGCACACCCGAGTATAACAAGCTCTTCCTCACCGCCGTCAGCATGTTTCCTGCCGACACCACCGCCAACCTCAATGCCGCATCGGTGGCATTGCAGATGCGCGACCTCGAGCAGGCAGCACGCTACCTCGAACGTGCCGGTGACTCACCGCAAGCCGATTGCAACCGAGCCATCCTGCTCTATCTGCAAGGCGAGCGCGGTGAAGCCATGCACCTCTTCCGCCATGCCGCCGAAGCGGGCAGCAAACAGGCCACACAAGCCATCGAAGACTTCGACCAGCGCAACGCACGACGCGAAGAGTAATGGCGCTTCGCGCAGTTGAGGAGTTGATAGTTGAGAAGTTGAAAGTTGATAGTTGAAAAAAAATAATCTGCGGTCATCCGCCTAATACGAGTCATCCGCGTGCCATTAAAATTTGTTGATGAGTTGAGAAGTTGAATAAATAAAAATACGTTCTTTGACATTTTGGTAAAAAACGGAAATAAGTAACAAGAAAGTTGCAACTCTCAGGAAAAGTGCATATCTTTGCACACACACAATTAAACTGAGAAAGGTTATGAGACAACGCATATTAGATGCCACCGAAAGGCATCGCATCGCGAGAACAGCCGCAGGGCACATCGTGAAAGAATCTGATGACGTGTGGGCACAAGCACCATGCTTCGGACCCTATAGCATCGAGGAGATAAACAGAGAACTCGACCAAGCTGAGGCTGAGGAAGAAGCCGGACTTGGCACTCCGCACGAGACGTTTATGAAAGAAATGCGAGAATATATTCTTACTCCCTTATTATGAATGTCATTTGGTTGCCAAGAGCAAGCATCAGATTTCGTGAGATATTGTCTTATGGAAAAGAAGCTTTCGGACCTAACACTGTCTTGCGCTTCCAGATGAAAGTAGAGAAGGAAGTTGGAAGGTTGGCTGTTTCTCCTATCGTAGGAAAACGAGAACCCCTGTTAGCCGACCGCCAAAGGGAATATCGTTCCTTGGTGATAAGACCGCATTTCAAGCTCATTTACTATATAAACAAAGAGAAAGATACGGTTTTTATCTCACACCTCTGGGACACCCGAATGAACCCCGCCAAGTTGGTAAGGCGATTGAGATAGAAGTCTTCCCTAAAAAACATACTTATTTCCGTCCTGTCAGCCACTGTGCCGATGGGACGTTTCGTTTTTTATCAGACATAGTGCTTCGCACAGTTGAGGAGTTGATAGTTGATAGTTGAAAGTTGATAGTTGAAAAAAAATAATCTGCGGTCATCCGCCTAATCCGCGTCATCCGCGTGCCATTAAAATTGGTTGATGAGTTGAGAAGTTGAATAAATAAAAATACGTTCTTTGACATTTTGGTAAAAAACGGAAATAAGTAACAAGAAAGTTGCAACTCTCAGGAAAAGTACATATCTTTGCAAAGTGATTTAAACACCAAGCAGTATGAGACAAAGTATTATTCCTCAAAATGCAAGTCATCGCATGCCGCGTGAGGCAAAGCCCACCAACGTCCCTCCATACACCCGTACGGAGATTGACAACCGGCTGGCAGCCCTGATGCACGAGTTGCAATACGGCAACACCCGTCCACGCGAAGAGGTGCGGAAAGAACTCGATGAAGTCCTCGAGCTATGGGCAAACGCCCCTTGGTACACCATGGAAGAAATCAACGCCTCGCTCGATAAGTTCAGACGCGAAGTCGAAGCAGGTGAAGGAATCCCTCACGAGCAGGCAATGAAAGAAATCGATGAATTCATGAAGTGCCTATGAGACTCTTGTGGCATAAAGAATCTTTGGTCGACCTGCGTAGCCAACTCGCCTATTGTCAAACCCATTTCGGTAAAAAGGTTGCTGAAGCATGCAAAGTGGAAATGATTAGTAGGGCAAACATACTCACAATCTTTCCTTATGCAGGAGTGCGTGAGTCACTCTTGGCTGGCGAACCGGAAGACTTCCGTGCGTTGGTCATTCATCCTAATGTGAAACTCATCTACTGTGTGGATGAAGAAAACGGAATCATCCACATTTATCACCTCTGGGACGCCCGAATGAACCCCGCCAAGTTGGTAAGGCGATTCAGATAGAAGTTTCCCCTAAAAAACATACTTATTTCCGTCCTGTCAGCCACTGTGCCGATGGGACGTTTCGTTTTTTATCAGACATAGTGCTTCGCACAGTTGATGAGTTGATAGTTGATAGTTGAGAAGTTCATAGTTGATAGTTGAAAGTTGATAGTTTGAAAAAAAAATCCGCGGTCATCCGCCACGAGTTGTTGAGCAAGGCGAAAAAATCCGCGTCATCCGCGTGCCATTAAATAAGTTGATGAATCGAGAAGTTGAATAAATAAAAATACGTTCTTTGACATTTT
>JAFUPU010000109.1 GCA_017472635.1 Bacteroidaceae bacterium | reverse complement strand
GCTGTTCCTCCCGTTCCGAGGTCTCGGCTGCCAGTTCGGCCAACGAAAAGGGGAACAGGTGATACTCTATCAACCGTCCAGTGGCAGGTTCGTTTACCTCTCCAGCCAATTCCAATGACGACGAGCCTGTGACTATTACTTTCGTGTCAAGCTTCAGGTCACCTATCTTTTTCAGCGTCAGTCCGATATTCTTTACCCGTTGCGCTTCATCAATAAACACCATGTCGTAGGGAGCAAGCAAAGCTCTCAGCTCAGTAGAAGTTTTCTCCTCTATCAATAGAGTGTCATCCAAGTCATCGCAATTGATGGAGAGCACTTTTTCTTTCTTGTTGTGCAGTCCCTCCAACAATGTAGTCTTTCCCACCTGTCTGGCTCCCAGCAGGACAATAACCTTCTTCCGTGTAAAATCTCGCAAAATAGTACGTTCAATGCTTCTTCCTATCATATCCTTTTTTCTTTTCTGCAAAAGTAGGATATTTCCCGCAAACCGCCAAATTTATGGTAAATTTAGTGGTTACAACCGCAAAATTTAATGTAAATTCAGCGGTTTGGTGTTTTAGGTCCTATTCGCATGGGGAGTTATTCTTTTCTCGCTTTTTCATGTTCCGCGATAGTTTCTTTCACAAACTTGAAGAGGACAGGTTTGCGACGGCTATCACCAGCGCCGCCATCAGAATGCTTTTCTTTCTCATCATAGTTTTTAGTTTATTTCTTTAACTCTTCTATAAGGAGTCGTGCAATCTTCTCGTTACCTTCGAAACCGACATGTGAATAGACGACTTTTCCCTCTTTGCTTACAATGAGGTACGAGGGGATGCCAGTGAAGTTGAACATCAGTTTCAGACTGCCCAGTTGGGAGTTACTGAGGCGGTAGTGCTCGCCTTTGATGTTGGGAATCATGTTTTTCCATGCCTTTTCGGGAGAACTCTCGTCGGTCAGATAGACGAAAGCCAAGTCCTTACCCTTCAACTCTTGCAACTTCTCCTTTATCGGTTCAAACCGTGTCATGGCCGAACGGCAAGGACCGCACCAGGTGGCCCATAGATCGATGAAGATTACTTTCCCCTTGAACTGTTGCACGATATCTACCAATAGGGCTTCGCCCAGACTCTCTCCTGCCTGGTGTACGGTGTAGCCTCCCTTCTGCTTCTGCGCTTCAAGTTCGGCGGCCAGTTCGGCATTCTTCTCTCTCATGTATTCGACAAAGAAAGGATTCTCCAACTGTTCGGCCTTATGGAAGTCCTCTTCGGGGATAGGCATTTTCTCTTCCAACGGGGCGCAGAGGGTTTGTGCTGCCATCAGGTCGAACACGATGCTTTTGTCCGTACCCATCAGTTTGGCTGCCGTCTGTACCTGTAACGGGATACGTTGCCCTTTCATCAGGTCATAGAACCTGTCCTGTATATTCTTCCATGTCAATGCCAATGCTTCGTTTGTCTTTAGGAGTTCCCTGAACTCCTGCATGGTCTTTACACCGCTTATTTTCTTCATCAGTTTCTTTTCCTCACGGATCAGCGTCTTCTCCTTCAGAAACTCTTTGGCTGTTGTGGAGTGCATGAGTGCGTTGTAATCGTACAGATTATAGTTGATGAACTTGCAGCTGTTCACATTGTTTGAAAATGTCGAATGAAGCAGGTTCTTGGGATTATTCATGTCCAGCTCCTTCAGGAACGAATAGTACTTTTCGGTAAAGACGGGGGTGTTATAGCCTTTGAGTGTGTCCCTCCTGCCCAAATTGTGCTTTTGGCGGAAAGCACTCTCCAAATGCGAGTCTCCGAAGAACAGAGAATGACAGACGTCTTGTTTCAACTCCAATCCAAGGAATTCCTTCATCTTGCCAGAGAAAGGTAGCTCTTCCAGAACCGCCAACTGTTTCTGGCAAAAATCCATGTAATAGCTTTTGTATTCTTCAAGACTCATGTCCGCTATATCCTTCAGGTACTTCTTGGTAGGGATGTAGGTGTCGAATGACTTTGCCTCTTCTGTCTGCAAACAGTTGTTGATGTCGGCATGTGCTCCACGGAAGAAAATGGTCTGTTGCTGCTGGGTTTGCAAAGCCTTGTTTGGGATTCTCTGGTGAACCTCCGCTACCCTGTCTATGTACATTTCCACCTCTTGGCCTTCGGCGATGAGGAAAGAAATGGTGGAATTCGGCATTCTGGCGAAAACACTGGCATCTGTTGTGGCAATAGGGATACTGGCATTGAATGTGCCGTCAGGTTTTATTTCTATCCCGTGCATCTCATGTATGCTAGTCACAGGATTGTCGTAATAGACAATTATTTCCTTTCCCATCTCAGGCTTGTACCCTCGGATGAAGCCCTTCACCGTAGCCTTTCCCGATTTCCAAGTGGGTGTCACCAATGGTTTGCCGTCATCAGGGATATTTGCCCAAGCCTGAATGTCTGCCGGAGTAGAAACCGCTATCTGTTGTGCCTCAGGGGTCAGTGCCACATCCCAAAACTTGAAGCAATCCTCGCAATCGCTTTCATAGAAGTCCAGTGTCTGTGCATCTGCGGGCACGGCGGGGAAGTTCAGCACGAAGTGCGTCTGGTTCGTCTCGTCCGAGTAGAACTCCTTGTCCGGTGTGATACCTTCGGCTGAAGTCATCATCAGCTTTTCACCTTTCACGCGGATATAGGTTCCGCGGGCAATGCGCACCCAACTGCGCGGACTGTGGTAGGCCGTCATGTGCAGGCGGGTAGAGTCCGGCATCAGTTCCACCCGGTCGATGGTGAGTGTGCCGGTATTGCTTACACTGAACTGTGGATTCTCAATCACCGTACTTTCGGTTCGTTTCTGTGCTACGGTGGGCAGTGCCCATACAATGGCGGCCATCATCACTGCCGCCATCAGCATACTTTTCTTTCTCATATTCTATATAGTTTAAATGTTTCTTCGTGACAAATGTAACGCATTTGGTCAGTTTTACCAAGTAATGTGTAACTTTATTATAATCAAACCTATTTCTTTTAACGCAAAAAAATAGTTGGCGACAAATATTAACGCTGCAAAGGTATCGTTCTTCCTTCTGCTTGCCAAAGAAAAAATCTAAAAGTTCCCGTTTAGAAGTGGTGGAAAATCTAAAAACTTCCATTTAGATTTTCTTTTTGTCCAAAAGTGAAGAGATTTGAGGTACTTTTGATTGTTGGATTATACCCGAAAAGGTATATTTTGCAACGTAGACAATATTTTTATACCCGAAAGGGTGTAATTTGAAGTGTTATTGTTAACTTTGCACCCGAAAGGGTATAATTATGGAAGAAATGACATTGGCCAAATATGTAAAAGCAATGCGTAGGCAGTATAACCTAACGCAAGTGGAACTGTCTGAAAAATCGGGGGTAGGACTTCGCCTTGTTCGTGAATTGGAACAAGGTAAACAGACACTTCGCATGGATAAGGTAAACCAGATATTGAATCTGTTTGGTAGTGAAATAGGAGTGGTCCAAATGACTAAAAGTGAGGAATAATGAAGCAGGCTACAGTATTATTGCGTGGCATCAAGGCTGGCGTACTTACGGAAGATGAAAACGGATACACCTTCCAATATGATGCAGGTTTTCTGGCTTCAGATGAAGCTGAGGCCATAAGCCTTACCCTTCCTTTGACAGAGAAACCGTATAAGGATAAAATCCTTTTTCCCTTTTTTGACGGACTTATTCCTGAAGGATGGCTGCTTGATATCGCGGAAAAGAATTGGAAAATTGATGCCCGCGACCGCATGTCCTTGCTCATGGCTTGTTGCAAAGACTGTATTGGTGCAGTTGGTGTTGAACCCATAACAGATGAGAGGGGGTGATGAATATGGAAAAATGTCTTTATTGCTACAAAGAACTTGCGGCTGGAGAAAAAGATTTTCATAAAGCCTGTTCAAAGAAAATGTTCGGAACACCGGTTGTACCCGAAT
>JAFUPU010000108.1 GCA_017472635.1 Bacteroidaceae bacterium | reverse complement strand
GCATAGGCAGGTTGGGGTTTTCGCGTTCGAAGATGCGTACCAGTTCGATGACATTTGCCCGTCCTCCCAAGTGGTCAGCCTCTTGGAAGTAGCTTCCGTCGGGTGCCACCTCGGTGCTGCGCAAGTGTACGAAGTGTGTGCGTGAAGCAAACTCGCGTGCCAAAGCAGGCACATCGTTTTGCAAGCCTGCGCTGAGCGAACCGGCACAGAAGGTGAGTCCATTGTGTGGGTTGTCTACGGCATTCAGGAACCAACGTATATCTTCGGCACAAGTGACGATGCGCGGCAAGCCCAATATTTGCATTGGTGGATCGTCGGGGTGTACGCACATGTTGATGTCGTATTCGTCACATACGGGCATGATAGCTGCCAAAAAGTAACGCATGTTTTCGCGCAACTGCTCTTTGTCGATGCCATCGTAGAGAGCCAACAGGCGGCGGAAGATGGCTACCGGCTCGCGGTCGTTTTCAGTGATGTTGCCATTGACGAATCCCTGTGTTTTCACGATGATGGTGTCTATCAGGTCGTGGTCGGTTTCGGGAGTACGCTTGTCTGCCATCTCTTTGGCTGCAGCCAATTCTTCAGCCGTATAGTCTTTCTCAGCTCCTTTACGCTCGAGTATGTAGCAATCGAAATAGGCAAACGTCTTGCGGTCGAAATAGAGTGATGTGGTGCCGTTGGGGTAGGGGTGTGCCAAATCAGTGCGTGCCCAATCGAGCACAGGCATGAAGTTGTAACAAATGGTTTTGATGCCCGCTTTACCCAAATTGGCAAGACTGATTTTGTAGTTCTCGATAAGTTGGTCGCGTTCGGGACCGGCATATTTGATGGCTTCACACACGGGTAGACTCTCTACCACCGACCAACGCAAACCGTATGACTCGATGTATTGCTTGAGGTCGAGTATAGCCTCTAACGTCCATATTTCACCATTAGGCACATCGTGTAAGGCTGTGACTATGCCTTCTACTCCAATCTGTCTGAGCATAGAAAGAGTGATTTTGTCTTTCTTGCCAAACCATCTCCATGTTTTCTCCATATTAATTCTTTTTTGGTTTTGAATATCTGTAAAATCTCGTTTGTCATTTTCTCCCCTTGGATTAAGGCGCGCGAGAAACGTCTTTCTTTAGGGATTAACTTTGCGACAAAGATAGATAGTTTTTGGTAGAAAACAAAGTCAGCTGATTTTTTTTTGCTATTTTTCCCATTCATTGGGCTTTTTGTGTCGTAAAGCAGAGGTAATTGGTCAATTTTCTAAAGAAAAACTCTTTTTTCCTTGGGTGTTATTGTTTTTATTGTTTTCTTTGTAAATCGAAAAGAGAATAGATAAAAGGATATGAATAAATTCTGGTTTACATTGTGGTTGGGTATATGCCTTTCGGTATTTACCCTACATGCCCGCGACTATAAGTTCAGACACATTGAGCCGCGCGATGGCTTGTCTAATAGTTTGGTCAATACGATATATAAAGATTCACGTGGGTTCATGTGGTTTGGCACCTCTTCAGGCTTGAATAGATATGATGGCTATGAGGTGAAGGTTTATCGCAACCATGCGCAAGACATATATTCGTTGCCCGATAGCTACATTCACGACATCAAGGAGGATGGTGAAGGATTGTTGTGGGTAAGAACCTCGGGGGGATATGCAATCTATTACCCGATGAAAGACCATTTTGACCGTGACATACGTCAGCATGTATTTAAGTTTGGGTTGGAGCATGAACCAACCCTCGTCCATATAGACGAAAACCGCGACTATTGGTTTTTTGTAAGCGGGGTAGGATGCTATTGGTACAACGTTGCCCAAAAGACCCTTTATCCATTTGTGCAGAGTGAAAAACCATCGCATTTGCCGGTGGGCGAGATTACTTGCATTACCTCGTGTAAAGAGGGAGCATTGGTCGTATACAATGACGGGACTTTGGCTTGTATCGACGGAAAGGCACGTCGTATAGCTTGGATGAGTGACTATATTCCTATTTCGGCACGTCCTAAAAAGGGAGTTCTTTCGGCATACGTTGACAAGAATGAGAACGTGTGGGTATACGGTACCGCCGGATTGTGGATATACAATAAAGAGAAAGACCAGTGGATATCATCATTGGCTCTATTAGCCGAACAATGGGGGGTAGCCGTAATACCGGCAATGAAAGATGCTGTGGTGGGAGTAGACCAGGATGCCAACGGACGGTATTGGGTGGCTACACGACACTATGGGTTGTTGGTGGTAGACCCACACACCAACACTTTCACGGCTATCGAAGCCGATAAAAATGACCCTTATGCCTTGCGTCACAACTCACTGAAGTCGCTCTACCTGAGCCCTGAAAAAGATATCGTGTGGATAGGTACGGCAAAGAGTGGGGTTGCCTGTTACTCTGAGAGCGCTTATAAATTCAGCGTGGCTATCGAAGAGAATATAACGACAATGGAGGCTACTGCCGATAACAACCTCTATATAGGCACCGCTGACAAAGGATTGTGGAAATATGACGTAGCAAAAGCCACTAAGAGCTTGATGGATGTAGGCAAGATAGATTGGGAGAAAAACGAAGTACAAGCCATATACACGGCGCGTGACGGTAGCTTGTGGGTAGGGACCAATCGAGGACAAATCATCCATAAACAACTTGACGGAAAGATACAAAACTACCAGATAATGTCGGGAGGCATCGAGTCGGTGCCGGTAAGCAACGCGGTGGTAGCGCTTGTCGAAGATGACAGAAACAACATCTGGGTGGCTACACTGGGAGCCGGATTGCAATGCATAGAGGTTCGTAGCGGAAAAATGCGGGTATACAACAAAGATAAAAATAACCTGCCCTCTGACAAAGTGAGTTCGCTTTTCATCAACCGCCAACGCCAATTGTTGATTGGTACCTATGGCGGAGTAGCAGTGATGGACCTGAACAAACGGAGCATCACTACCTACACCGGGTGTGTGAATGGAAACATTGCATTTTCAAGCCTCTATGTGATACAGGTTATTGAGGATTGTCGCGGACTTTGGTGGATAGCAACTCGCGATGGCGTCAATATATACGATGTGAAAAATGATCACCTGGAGATATTAAACACCCATGGAGGGTTGGATAATTCAATGATTTGCGGAATTGCCGAAGGGGGCGAAAATGCGATGTGGGTAACTACGGCACGGGGTGTTTCGAACATCGTGATAGAGAAAAACGAAAATGGAAACAACAACTATAGTGTCTACAATTTTACCGAGTTAGACGGGTTGCAGGGATATGAATTCAACCAACGTGCCATTGCCATTACACCCAACGGGCATGTGGCGGTAGGAGGTATACATGGTGTGAATGTGTTTGACCCGGACAAAATCGTATATAACAAGTTGTTGCCCTGTGTACTCTTCTCAGAACTCCGCCTGAATGGAGCGACCGTGGAGGTCGGAAAAAAAGAAGGCGAACACGTAGTATTGGAAGAAGCTTTAGGGGATGGTGCACGAGTAGTACTGAAAGAGGGAAAAGATATTGTGACGATACTTTTTGGTTCAGATGATTATAGTCGACCTGAGAATACCCGATTCAAATTTAAACTCGAAGGTTTTCGCGATGATTGGATTCTTTGTCCCAAGGCACAACATTGGGCTACGTTCACCAACTTGGCACCCGGAAAATATGTGTTGATGGTAAAGGCTGTCAATAGCGATGGATATAATAGCGACGAAGCAGCACAACTAATCATTCAGGTCAAAGGAACGTTTTGGACTTCGGTATGGGCATACCTTATATATATAGTATTGCTGATAGTTGGTTTGGTTGCTCTCTTTTCTTTCTGGAAGAGACGTAACCGCAAGCAATGGATACAATTGTTGGAAAAGGGAATGATAGCCCCTGCAACAAAAGATTCGGTAGCTGATGAGGAAGAGATGGAAGACGACGCAGACGCATCGGTCGCTCCTATCGGAGAGATTGTGGTTCCGGAAGTGCCTCCTATGTTGGTTGTGGTTGATGAAAATCCTGAATTTTTGACCTATCTGTCAGATTCCTTGAAGGATACCTATCGCCTGAGACTGACTGGAAACATCGATGAGGCTTGGGAGCGCATCTTGTTACAACATCCTGATGGAGTGTTGTTGAGCATTGCGTCACTTGAATCGGCAACCTACGAACTGGTGCAACGTATAAAGTCGGATATCCGTACTCAAGCGGTGCCTCTATTGGTTTTGCCAACAAGAGAGTTGGCACATGCTGAAATAGCAGGTGCTGATGCCGTGTTAGCCAAACCTTTTACACCAGACACTCTATTAAAGCATGTGAAAGCATTGCTTAAAGGTGAAGTGGTGACCGAAGCAAAGGCAAGCATGGAGATACAACGCTCGACTATCGTTGAAACCAAGAGCGTATCGGTGGACTCGTTATTGGTGAACAACGCAACACGGTATGTAGAAGAAAATATCGCACGTACCGACCTGACTGTCGAAGAAATGGCAAGAGAAATGCATATGAGTCGTGCTCACTTCTACAAGAAACTTTATGCGGCTACCGGAAAAAATCCGATCGACTTTATACGCACTATCCGGATACAACGAGCTGCAGAGTTGTTGCAGAATCCCAACTACAATGTGTCGGAAGTTGCATATCAAGTGGGATTCAATAATCCACGTTTCTTGACTAAGTATTTCTCTGAAAAATATGGCATGACACCTATGGAGTATCATCGCCAATTCAAGAAAAAACAGGGAAACCAACCTATTGATGAAAATTAATAACGTACATAAAAGCAAATATTAGTATGAGAAAAAACATTGTGCTTGCTTTGTTGGGAGTAGTGTGCTGTCTGATGGTTTCAGCCCAACAAAAGGTGTCTATTTTGGGAGACTCTTATTCGACATTTAAAGGTTATCTTCAACCTGACACAAACGCTGTATGGTATCCTTCACCTGATAATCGGAATGATGTGGTGAAGGTTGAACAGACTTGGTGGTACCAGTTCATTAATAACTATGGCTACCAATTAGAGGTGAACAACTCTTTTTCAGGGTCTACTATTTGTAATACAGGTTATCGGAAAGAGGATTATAGCGACCGTTCTTTCATTACCCGTATGGATAAGTTGGGCAACCCCGATATCGTGTTGATTTTCGGTGCTACGAACGATAGTTGGGCAAAAGTACCATTGGGAAAGTTCAAATATGCTGGATGGACTAAAGAGGAACTTTATAGCTTCCGTCCTGCTTTAGCTTACCTGTTTGACGGATGCAAAAAACTTTATCCGAAGGCTCAACTCTATTTTGTGTTGAATAGCGAGTTACGCGACTCTATTAATCATGCGGTGCATAGTTTGTGTGATTTCTATGGTGTAGAGTGCATAAAGTTGCATGACATTGACAAACAACGTAATCATCCCTCACAAGCCGGGATGAAGGTCATTAGTGAGCAAATAAAAGCATTCATGGACGAACGGGAAGAAGACTTGAAAGACGGAGTACGTCGTCGTCCGCGAGGACAATTTCACCACCATGGGTTTGGTCAGGAACATCATCACCATCATCACCACCATGAACACGATAGTATAGAATAACCCTATCTCGTCAATTAAAAAATGGCTTGGGAAAGTGATAAGTCACTTCTCAAGTCTTTTTTTATATATAGGTATTACCACAGAATCTTGCGATACGTTTACATTGAGTGTATAAAAACATAGGAGGGTACCCAAGGATACCCTCCTATATAATAATTCTTAAAAGTCGAATTAGTTGTTGGTGCTTTCCTCTTGTTGTACAGGAGTTTCAAACCCGGGAGTAGTCATAGGGTTCACCATGTTTTCTTGTTGTGCTTCTTCTTGAAAAACAGAAGAATCTACAGCAACGTTGCTTGAGGGAAGTGCATAGGCAATTAAGATGCTCAACACTACCATGCTGGCTGCAAATGTCCAAGTAGCCTTCTCAAGGAAGTCTGTGGTTTTGCGCACACCCATAATTTGGTTTGAAGAGGCAAAACCTGAAGCCAAACCACCACCTTTTGAGTTTTGAATCATTACGATGCCACACATCAAGATAGATACGAGCACCATTAAAATAATCAAAAATAGTACCATTTTTTCTTTTTATTTATCGTTATCGTTTATAATTAATTTCTCTAAGAAACGTATTTGATCTGCAAAGTAAGCATTTTTTTTTGGATATTTCAAACTTAATCGCCGAATAATTTCAAGAGCTTTGCTATATCTATGCTGTTTTATGTATATTTTGGCTAAAGTTTCAGTGAAATAATTCTCTTCATCCTCTTCTTCAGAGTTATTGGACAAGTCGGGCACAGGGGTATCTATCTCTTTGTTTTGTACATTTCCTTCAACTTCTCTGTCTGCTTTTTTTATAAATTGATCAATTAACTCTTGACCTTTCATGGGGATGGCTGGCGTGACGGGTGTTGATGTGCCTTGCTCATTTTCTTGGTTGTCGAAATCTTCTTCTCGTAGCACGTAAGTGGTATAGTCGTTGCTGAGCCTTTCATCGTTGAACGGTTCTTCTTCCAATGGCTCGGGTGGAAGTCCATTGAGAAATGCATCAATCAATGAAAGAGTGCGGTCGACAGGCTGGTTGTTATTCTTTTCTTGTAGCTTGGCTTTCCTTACAATGGGTTTTAAAGTGTAATAATCTCCCTCGATGAGCGAAAACAATACTTTCCTATTTGCAACAAAAAGGCTTGCACGGCGTAACTCTTCTCCAAACCGGGTATCGTGTAAGAGGTAAAGCCCTTTTAGATAAAGCAAGTATAGAGTCTGATAATAGGGATACTTGGCAGACAACGTTTGTAGTTGTTGCAACAATTGGCGGTCAGCCAATTTCTCGGGGTGTGTTATGAGATCGGGGATATTGACTTCCATATTTACCAATTGGCTACAGTTGCATTGAATATTTGTTCGACGATCTCTTCGGTCATTTGGGTTACCAACTCTTCTTGTACAGCACTGAGTTGCTGGGTTGCCTCATATTCGCGTGTGGCAGAGAAAGAGCGTTCGAAATCTTCGGTGTGGTTGGTGTTGTTAGTAAATCGTACGTTTACAACCATTTTTAATTCGACAACTGATGAATATCCTTCAGAAGAGATAGATTTGTTGTATTGGTCGTATGCTGTAATTTCTCCTGAAATCTGCAAGTCTCCTCCACGTTTGACTTGCTGAAGTCTTGTCTGTTGTACGTAAATGTCCTGCAACTCGTTGTTAAACATAGAAGCCATTGGACCCCATACATATGCAGCCCGATTGGTAAAATCTTCAATGGTGATAGTTTTCACCTTGTCGTAGTTGATAGAAGACCCATTGAACTTGTATGAGATGGTACATGCCGCGAGCAGCCCAAAAACGACAATGAACATGCAGGCGTGGGTTATGCGTTTAATCCAATCCATATTCTTTGATTTTGCGATATAGGGTTCGTTCAGATATATTCAAGTCTTTAGCGGCATATTTGCGTTTGCCATGATGTTTTTCGAGGGCTTTACGAATCATGTCGCGTTCAAGGTCGTTAAGTGATAAAGATTCCTCTACATATTCTTCAGTATCTTGTATGTCATCGTCATGTACGACCTTAGATGGCGATGGCGTAGTTGTCTGGGTGATGTTTATAGTAGGCAGTTGGTTTTGGTTGTTTACTTCAGTATCATAAATCTCCTCTGTGGGATATATGGTAACGGCTGGAGTGGTGGTCACCGGTTGCTGAGCAACGGTATGAGGTGTCATCGTTGAGTTTACCAATCGCTTGAGTTCGGTGACATCACGGCGTAAATCAAAAAGTATTTGATAGAGAATTTCACGTTCACTTTCAAAAGTCCTGCTTGAAGTATTGCCACGTCCTGGTAACACGCTTGGCATGTTGGATGTTGGCTGCATAGGGATGTAGAGCTGAAGAGTTTCGGGGGTGATTTCTCTGTTTCTTTCGATGACGGATATCTGTTCGGTGATATTTTTCAATTGTCTGACATTGCCTGGCCAAGCATACTCGATAATCATTTTGCGTGCTTCGTCAGTCAGTTGGATGGCTGGCATGTGATAGTTGTCAGCAAAATCATTTGCAAATTTTCGGAAAAGCAATGCAATGTCTTCACCACGCTCTCTCAAAGGAGGTATGGTGATGGGGATGGTATTTAACCTGTAATAGAGATCTTCTCTAAAACGTCCGTCGGCAATTGCCTGGGTGAGGTTGACGTTGGTTGCTGCAACAATGCGTACGTTAGTTTTTTCAACTTTTGAAGAACCTACGCGGATGTATTCTCCACTCTCGAGTACGCGTAAGAGTCGGGCTTGTGTGGCCAAAGGCAGCTCACCAACCTCATCGAGGAAGATGGTTCCTCCATCTGCTTCTCCAAAGTATCCTTTACGCTCACCAATAGCACCTGTAAAAGCACCTTTTTCGTGACCAAACAATTCAGAATCAATAGTTCCTTCTGGAATGGCTCCACAATTGACAGCAATATATTTATGACTATGTTTACGTCGGCTGAATTCATGGATAATCTTAGGGAATGTTTCTTTTCCAACTCCACTTTCTCCGGTGATGAGTACCGACAGATCGGTAGGAGCCACTTGTATAGCTATGTCGATGGCACGATTAAGCCCATCGGCATTTCCTATAATGCCAAATCTGAGTTTGATTTGTTGTAGTTCTTGGTTTATTGCCATAATCGTTTGTCGTAAAGAGCTGACAAAAATACGTTTTTTCCGATAAAGGAGCAAGTAAAACTGACAGTTTTTCACATTAAAAAAGCAAACCGCACTGAAGAGCGCTTCTTCAATGCGGTTTTTACTTGTAAAATAGGTGAAATGTAGATGTATACTTTAAGGAGATTAATCTAATTCTTGATCTGCTTCGTATCCACCCATTTCTCGGATTGCATTCTTGAGCATAGCGTATTGCACAAACAGGTCGTGTATGGGTTGGTGCTCGAAATCGTGCATCGGGCTCTTGAGGTAGAATGAGAGCCAGTTTTGGATTCCATATCGTTCGGCACGTGCTGCCAAATCAGACAATAATACTAGATCGAGCAAAAGCGGTGCTGCTAAGATTGAGTCTTTGCAAAGGAAATCGACCTTGATTTGCATATGGTAGCCCATCCAACCGAAGATGTCCAAATTATCCCATCCCTCTTTGTCGTCGTTGCGGGGCGGGTAATAGTTGATGCGTACTTTGTGATAAATATCAGAGTACAGGTCGGGATATTCCTCTTTGTCAAGGATGGTTTCGATGACAGAGAGTTTGCTGACCTCTTTGGTTTTGAAATTTGAAGGGTCGTCAAGTACTTCGCCATCGCGATTGCCAAGAATATTTGTAGAGAACCATCCGCTTAATCCCAACATGCGTGTTTTCAATGCTGGTGCCAAAACCGTCTTCATCATGGTTTGTCCGGTCTTGAAATCTTTTCCGGCAATAGGCATTTGTTGCTTTTCGGCAAGTTGCCACATAGCTGGAATGTCGAGGCATAGATTGGGAGCTCCCATGATGAATGGGGCGCCTTCAACCAACGCGGCATAAGCATAACACATACTGGGAGCAATGTTGATCGTATCATTAGTTTTCATTGCTTGCTCAAAAGCTGTAAGGTTACCATGTACGGATTCATTGTAAGGCAGGTAGATTTCGGTACTGGCTGCCCAAATGACAACTATGCGCTCACAGTTGTTTTTAGTTTTAAAAAGGCGGATGTCTTCGCGTATTTGTTCCATCAGTTCCCAACGAGTAGATGCTTCTTTGACATTAGGACCATATAGCCTTTTTACAAAGTTCTGGTCAAATGCAGCTTTCATTGGTTTGATGGTCTCTAACTCTTGGCGTACGGGATTGATGTCGCGCTCTTTTAATACATCGGCATGGATTGCTGCTTCGTAAGCGTTGTCGGGGAAGATATCCCATGCTCCGAATACTATGTCGTTTAAGGAGGTAAGAGGAACAATTTCGCCATAACTCATATACTTCTTGTCAGCTCCTTTGCCCACGCGTATTTTGTCCATCTGAGTCAGTGAACCAATGGGCTTAGACAGTCCTTTACGCGCCATTAATGTACCAACCATGAAAGTGGAAGTAACAGCGCCAAGTCCTACGCATAATACACCTAATTTACCGGTGGCTGGTGCTACATTTTGTTTTTCCATAAATACTTTTATATCTTAATATTTTAAACTTTTCAATATCTCAGGCAATTTTGCCAAATCGTGGATGACGGCATCGGGCAGTGTTTCGTCGACCGGTTTGTCATCCCAACCTTTTCCGCGTAGCCAAATGGTTTTGCAACCTATATGATGAGCCGGTACAATATCTTTCTCATACGAATCACCGATAACTATTACTTCTTCGGGGCGGAGTTCTAAAGAGTTGACACCTAACAGATAGATTGCTGGGTCTGGCTTGCGGATACCCACGACTGAAGATTCGATTATTTGTTCGAAGCAGCAAAATAAATTAAAATCTTTTAGAATAACGCGAATGTTGCCATAAAAGTTTGAAACAAGTCCTAATTTATATTCACCTTTTAACATTTTGACTATTTCTGAGGTGTTTTTGGTGGTTGATTTAACCTCTTCATAGCATGTTAAGGCTATCTTTTCGGCAAGTTGTGTCGTAGGATAGTCTAAAGATAATACTTTTTTTTGATTTTGCAGATAATCGAGTTGCAATCGTGCTTTAATACGTAGAACTTGCAGGAAATTATCGGTGGGTTTTACTAATGGCTGTTTGGCCATTGCGCGTTCACCATAAACATAAGCTTCTCGAAAATCTTCGTAATTTATGTCTACTTGGTTACATGTATATTGTTTCCACAAGACTTCGGCCCAATGGATACCGTTGGTGTCTAACGTTGCACCATAGTCAAAAATGAGTCCTTTTATTTGTTTCATTTTCTTGCTTGGTTATAGTTATGGGAGAACCATTTCCTATTTTCATTAAGCATACTCCGATTGTAATCCATATCAATTCACGTATGCGGGTGAGTAATCCGGTATATACTCCGAATGCACTGGGTATTGCTAATCCGCTAACCGCTAATGCCAATCCTCCTTCGCGTGCTCCTGATTGCATGGGAGAGAAGAAAAACAAATTGCTGAAAAGCGATGAAAAAGCCATGATGAGAATGCAATCAGCAAAGCTGACATTATCAGTGAGTATGTTTAATATGAAATAGATTTCAAGGCATCCCACTATGCGGGAAAGGAACTCAAGCGAGAATGACGTATAGAATGTACGTTTGCGTTGTTGGTGTAATTGGGCGATTTGTAAGTCTATGCGTTGAAGGGTCTCTTTTTTCTTCTCAACAAATGAGGTAGCCCATTTTTTTACGAAAGGAAGGTGGGTGAGCATTTGTAAGGTACGTAAGGCTAATCCATTTTTGTATCCTTTCATGAAGAAGTAGATGGCAAAAAGAGAGGTCGCTCCGATGATGCCGAGCATTATTCCCATCTCCCACGATACGGGGTAGAGCAGAAGATAGAGAAATATAGATGAAAACCAGAAACACACATGGGTAAAAATGTGCATCATCACATATAGAATGACCGAAGATGTAGCACGACTTGCACCCAAGTAAGGGGTAAGTTCCATGATGCGATATGGTTCGCCTCCCATCAATCCCATGGGTGTTGCATAATTGAGAGCAAAGCCCGATATCGTCAGTTTATAGATGCGCCAAAAAGAGACAGGACGTTTCTCTTTCCCATCGTGAATGATGTAATACCAAGATAGGGAGTTAAGGAGATAGATGAAAAGCCAAATACCAACGATAGCAGGAAACCAACGACCGGCTATCAATAGATTTTCCCGTAGTTCGGCATAATCCATATCGAAGGTGCATAGCATCAGAATGATAGCTATGATTCCGAAAAGCAGGAACCAATTTCGATAATCATTTTTCATAATGACTCTTCAATTTCGTTAGTTAATGAATGGCACAATTGTTCGTGGCGTGCGCGCATATAGAAGAATAATATGTTCATAAAAGTAAGTTCGAATATGAAATAGAACCAAGGGATATTGAGCAGTAAAGAGAGATAGAGCACGATTGCTCGAGTGTTGAATGTCAATATGTTGGCGTATTTCATTAATGGCAGACTTCCTTGGCGAAATTTGTTGCGTAAAGTAGATGGTAGCTGGTTGCCATAGTGTTGTTGCACGCATTTGAAAAAACGTTGGCATTGTGGGGTCATTTGCTCTTGTGAACGGGTGTAGTTGCCGTAGAAAAAGAGGAATAACTTATACCAAAGGTTTCCTTTCCATGGACGACTTTTGTAAAGTGTACGTTGTTGTTGTGAATTGTCGAGCTCACTTCCCTCTTTCCCATTTAAAAAAAACAGGTGAATGTTACGGTAATAATCAGCAAGAGCACATTGTTTGCTATGGAATATTAATCCCGATAAGGCAGCAAGCAACCATATCCATATGCCCCATTGTGGGGTGAGGCGTAAACAAATGAAGAAATAGATGGAGAAAAACCACACATCACCTGCAAAACCATCGAGAATACGGCCCCAGATAGTTTTTTTACCAGTCATGCGTGCCAATTGTCCATCAGCACTATCGTAATGGTTTGCCCACATCAGCATGGCAATGCCTATGAGCGTGTGGTACAAGTCCGGGTAATAAAACATGTATCCAGCTATAGCTCCCAAAATGATGGATAGTATGGTGACGACATTTGGATGTACGCCTAATTTTTTGAATATTAGTGCCCAAATGTATCCAATTGGGCGATTGAGGTATATATCAAGGAATTCTTCGGTATCTTTTGATTTATATGTAGAAGCAATTCCTTGTTTGTTACTTTTTTCTTTCATTCTTGTTGATGATTAGAAGTCCAAATGCTTATTTGTTGGTGTATATAACGTGCAATCGCATTGCTGGCTTCTTTGCGGCAGGGAGCAAAACTGGGCCAGTCGTTGAAATCGATGAGCTGAATATTGCCTTCTTCTGAAACGATGGCATCTCCTCCATATATAGGAACCTTCAATAAAGTAGAAGCAAGGTTGGCCTGTGAACGTAAAGCTGGTATATCAAAATGAAATCCTTGGGATGCTCCATTGATTTTTTCAAGTCCGAATTTGCTATGAGTTTGCAGAGAAGGGTAAAACCAGTAAAAAAAAGGACTGTCTTTGACTCCGTAAAATTTTATTAAGTCACCTTGAAGATGCTCGTTGACGATAGCGATTGGTATGTTACGTTTTCTGAATTCATTCAATATTGTTTCAACCTCATGAGGCGTTTGGGCATAGCAAACATCGTCTTTCGTGATGGTGTGTGAGTCCCCTCGTTTAATCCAACAAGGGTAGGTTAACATCGGACGAGCGTTTTGATTGACCGATATTATCCAACTGCGTGGATGATTCACTTGATTAGAAATCAAAATTTCAGTCATTGCTTGTCTGATACAATTCTCTATCCCATTTGGTGGGGTGATAATTAAACATCCTTTTTGTTGCCATTCGTAAAGGCTTAGTATAGTGCGTTTGTCTCGTGCCATATTCACAACAGGGATTGGGTGTGGAGGTACTGGCAATGAGGTGTATTCTTCTTCTGTATATACATTGAAAGAATATCCGTAAATAGCTAATTGTTTCATCACCTCATTGAATATAGCAGTATCATTCCCAATGTGATTGGGCGAATATTGATTGCCTCGGCTGATTCCTATGATATTCATTCTTTTGTTTCTCTTTATTGCCTGTTTAATTGTCAGACTCTTTTAAAAAAGACCTCGGCTTTGTGTATGTCTTCAATATGGTCTACATCAATAATTTTTTTAAAGCGCCATGCTTTCAGATGTAAGCCGTCAGCAATCAGTTGACGTTGGAAATTCCGCATGCGCGACATTCCTTTTTCTATGCATTTGTCAAGGGTTTCGAGTGCTGATGTAGTTAATCCGTATATACCCCCTGAGATGTAGTTGCATTCTTCGTTTGGTGTATCATAAAAGCCTTTGATGTCCATCTGCTCGTTAGCAGCTATATAGAGTGGCTTCTCGTCATCAATGAAGTCAGTAACCGCCATCAAGCCATTAGATTCTGATTGGTTGAATGCTTCGATGAATTGGGCGAATTCGTCTTCACGGAAGATTGTGTCGACGGTAGTTAAGCAAAACTTGTCACCTCGTAGCAGGTGGCTTATTTCATAGAAACTATGCATCGAACTGGGTGTCGTTTTGACACACAGCTCGATGGGTAATTTTTCTTGTAATTTAATGAGAAACTTTTTGGTCTCTTTTATCTGGTCGTTGATGATGACAATCACCTCTTTTGCTCCTTGTCGGATGAAAAGTTTGATGAGGCGCTCAATCATTGCTTCACCGTTGATTTCTACGAGTGGTTTGGGTTTGATTACTCCTTCTTGTGCGAGCCTTGAACCCTCGCCGGCAGAAATGATGGCATATTTCATTGCTGGTATAGGTCTTAAAAGTATTACTCTGTAGCATCCAATTTCAGTTTGTCGCTATCATCACGCTTCTCGTGATATTGTTTTCTTAGTGGATGAGCGTGTATCTCTTGTTCGTTGATGCGACAACGATAAACATCTATTGCTGTATAGATGGCTTGTCTGAAAGAAGATTCAGAGGCTATGCCCTTTCCCGTAATGTTGTATGCAGTACCATGTGCAGGGGAGGTGCGTACGATTGGCAAACCTGCCGTGAAGTTGACTCCCTCTTCCATTGCCAACGCTTTAAAGGGAGCTAATCCTTGGTCGTGGTACATCGCCAAGATACCATCGAATTTGGCAAATTGTCCGGATCCCATGAATCCGTCAGCCGGATAGGGACCATAACAAAGCATTCCTTTGTTTTTGAGTTCACTTAGGGCTGGCTGTATAATCTCTTTCTCTTCTTTTCCGATAAGTCCTTCGTCGCCTGCATGTGGGTTGAGAGCCAATACGGCTATACGAGGTTTGTTGATGCCAAAATCGTAGCGTAATGAGTGCTCAAAGATTTTAAGTTTGTCTTGTATTAACTCTTTGTTCAATGATGAAGCGATTTGGCTGACGGGGATGTGTCCGGTTACTAACGCAACGCGCAAATCATCTCTCATTAATATCATTAAGGCCTTGTTGCCTTCTCCAACTCGCTCTTGTATATATTCGGTGTGTCCGGGGAAATTGAAAGAGGGTGATTGTATGGTGTTTTTGTTTATAGGGGCGGTAACCAATACGTCTATCAGTCCTTCTTTATATTCGTGCAACGCTTTTTCTAAAGCAGTGAGTGCGGATTTTCCTCCTTCTTGGGTGGCTTTGCCTAATTCCACCTTTATCTCTTCATCAACGCAATTGACTATATTCAAGCGATTGTCTTGTGCTTCTGTTGCTGAATTGATGATGCTGAAGTTTGTGGGTGAATTGATAGCTTTTCTATGGTAAGCAGCCACTTTAGGTGAACCATAGACTATGGGTGTACAAATTTCAAAAATTGTAGGTTCTTCGAAAGTCTTCAAAATGACTTCGTATCCTACTCCATTGACATCGCCCTGTGTGATGCCTACTCTTATTTTGTTGTTTTCCATCTCTATATATTTATTGCAATGTTTGGTTTATTGATTGGTTGAAACCGAGTCGGTGAAAAGTGTTTGTTCGTCGGTTTTTATATCTTCAGGGAACTCTAACGTATAGAGGGTTGCTTCCATTTTGCGTATTAGGTTCCCTTTTTTTCTGTTGGGTGAATAGACAAATCCTTCGACCACAATCACACGTCCGTTTTCTTCATCCACTCTTACGTGTGACACGTATGGACCTCCCATGACGGCACCCTCCATCGCCCAAAGTCCTCTGACCTCTTGTGCATATTTCCCTCGTACGGCAATGTCGTTTGACTCGATGTATAAAGTGTCTGTTGCCATATATGACCCCTCAAAGGGACCGGGAAGGTTTGCTTTCATGAACGAGTCGCGCTTGTGTATAAAGTATTCGGTTGTGAATGTCTCTTTATCGGTGAAGGGATAAGAGTAGATGACAAAGTTCAAATCGTCTTTTTCTCGGTTGGTCGAAGCCCAAAGGAAGTTTTCGCCTCTTTTATAATATTGGAGGTCCTCGGGGACTTTCACGATGCAATTGAATTTGTTTTTCACCAAGTCAGTGATGAGTTGGCTGTATTGTTTGTCGAGCAGTTTCACTTGTCGGTTCATTTCTGTTTTGGTGAAAAAGTCAACAATCACTTGCTTGTTTTTGGCAACATACTCTTGAAATGACTTTTCGTCAGGAGCTTGTATTGTCATGATCATTTGTGGTGAAGCATTCACATCGCGTGAAAACTTGAATTTGGGTTGCGTATAAATATCTTGGATGTCGGGTATTATGATATTTCTGAAGAGCGAATAAGCGCGGTTGTAGTTTTTTTCTTCAATGCGTGATATTCTGAACGAACGTTCTGATTGTGCAATACCTCTAACATCGGTGTCGAGTGCTTCGAAAAGAGCACGTCCTGCAGGCGCTTCCCATTTGGCTTTGTCCATTACAACCAAAACTTCATAGGGTCGTCCGCTTGAGTTGGGAGTCAATAATGATTTTCCTCCTTCATCTTTACACGCTGATGCCATCCATATGGTTATTGTCAGGCATAGCAGATTCATTATCTTTTTCATTATTCTTTTATGTTTTAGATTTTAGAATACTCTTTAAATCGTTTTCTTTGTTTTTTTGTTCATTTACTTAAGCCTCTTTATGTGCAGTCGACAACATGCCGCATGCAGCGTATATGTCTTCACCTCGTGAAGCGCGGATGGTGGTGAATACACCATGGTTTGTCAGATAGTCGCGGAAGGCTATCATCTCTTCGCTTGTAGTGCCTTGTAAATCCACTCCTGGTATTGCATGAAATCTAATCAGGTTTATTCTACATTCCATACCTCGCAAGAGTTGTATCAGTCCTTGAGCGTGTGCCAATGTGTCGTTTATTCCTTTGAATACGATGTATTCGAATGAAAGGCGGCGTTGATGGCTGAAGTCATATTCGCGTAAGAGTTCTATCATTTCGGTGATTGAAAAAGCTTTTTCGGCAGGCATCAATTTGTACCGTTCGGTAGGAAACGGATTATGGAGGCTGATAGCCAGATGGCAATCACTCTCGTGAAGGAAGCGCTTCATTCCCTGTTTTATTCCTACGGTAGATACCGTTATTCGTTTAGGACTCCAAGCGAACCCATATTCGGCAGTCATGATTTTCAGGGCTTTCAATACAGCATCGATGTTGTCAAAAGGTTCTCCCATACCCATCATTACTACGTTGGTCAAGGTGTCGCTTTCGGGTATCGAGAGCAGTTGGTTTAAGATTTCACCGGTAGTCAGATTTGCGGTAAAACCTTGTTTGCCGGTCATACAAAAGCGGCAATTCATCTTGCATCCTACTTGCGATGATATGCAGAGCGTAGCTCTTTCTCCGTTTTCAGTAGGGATATATACTGCTTCTATGGCACCTTCAATTCCTACTTGGAATAAATATTTTATAGTTCCGTCAACCGAGTGTACCGATTCTATAGGTGTCGTTCTTCCTATTTCATATTCTTCTTTTAAGATTTCACGGTGCTTTAGCGATAGATTCGTCATTTCATCAATGCTTTTCACCCGTTTTTTATAAAGCCACGCAGCTATTTGTCCGGCAGCAAACCGAGGCATCCCCAAGTTTGCGGTAAGGGTGCGTAGCTCTTCTATATCCAATCCTAAAAGTGCCTTTTTAGTCGTTGTCATCTTTACATTCAGAAAAAAACAAGGCAAAGATATCGAAAAAAACGCAATTTTCATAAAAATAAGGTATATATTGGCTATATTTGCAACGTTTAATAATAAATTTCAGTAAAAATAAAGATATAATGGAGCCAAAAATCGATTGTTTCATCCCATTAGGTCGTTGGGATGATTGTCAACTTACAATATCGGCTTTGCTTCAGTCAGCATTGGTAGATACCATATACTTGATGACTGAGGATGTAGAAGAAATGCAGCAACGTTTGGGAGATTCTTTACCTTCGGCTTGTCGTTTGCTAGCTTGTGTCTCTCCGTTAAGTCATGTGCAGAATATTCGTCAGATAGTAGCGCATAACCAACATGCCTATGTGTTGTTGTATACAAAAACCACCCCGTTGCAATTGGGTTATCGTGCTCTTGAGCGGATGGTTCGTGTAATGGCTGATTCTGCATCATCTATGTTGTATAGCAACTATCAAGTATCGGATGGTAAAGTAGTATCTCCCCGTATGTTGTTAGATGCCCAGCAGGGAAGTTTGCGTAACGATTTTGATTTTGGTTCATTGTTTATGTTAGACAGACCTTTGGTCGCCGATTTTTTCAAGGTCTGGGATGATGAAAATTTGCTTGCTTCTCCCGAAGTGTTTCGCTATGCCGGGTTATATATGTGGCCTTTGGCTTGCAATCTGTTTTCGGGGCGTCAGCCTTTCCATGTTAACGAATGTTTGTATACGATAGATGAAAGTGACAAGCGTACTTCTGATGAGAAGCAGTTTGAATATGTAAATCCGAGCAATGCTGATGTACAACGTGGTATGGAGCGTGTCTTTACCTTTTTCTTACATAAAAAAGGGGCTTATATACCTGCTTCAGAGTTGTTGTCTCCCGATTTGTCTGAAGGAGAATTTGATTGTGAAGCATCGGTGATTATCCCTGTGAAGAATAGGGTGCGCACGATAGGCGATGCGATTCGTTCTGCGATTGAGCAAGAGGCTACTTTCAAATACAATGTAATTGTTGTAGACAATCATTCGACTGATGGTACAACCGAGGTGGTTGCATCGTGGGCGGAAAAATCAGATCGTGTGGTGCATGTTATCCCTGAACGTACCGATTTGGGTATTGGAGGATGTTGGAATCTTGCCATTCACCATCCTTTGTGTGGGCGTTTTGTTGTGCAACTCGATAGCGACGATCTTTATAGTGGTTCTTCAACCCTTCAGACGATGGTCGATGCATTTTACGAACAACAGGTTGCTATGGTGGTAGGTTCTTATCGGATGACCGACTTTAATCTTGAAACATTGCCACCGGGTGTGATTGACCATCTCGAATGGACGCCTGAAAACGGACATAATAATCTGTTGCGGGTTAATGGGATAGGGGCTCCTCGTGCATTTTTTACGCCTGTGTTGCGCAGGCATGTCGAGATACCCAATATCAGTTACGGAGAAGATTATGCCATAGGGTTGGCTATGAGTCGTACTTATCGTGTTGGTCGTGTGTTTGATGTCGTGTACCTTTGTCGTCGGTGGGATGGAAATTCAGACGCAAACCTTAGTTTAGAGCGTCAAAATGCAAATAATTTCTTGAAAGACAAATTGCGTACGATTGAGTGGAAAGCACGTTTGGCTCGTCATACTCCGGCAGAGACTTTTGATTTCTCTATCCGTCGCCAATTGGGCCTGTGGCAAATGGCTCGCGACAATTATGATTTGATGAAATGTGCTTCACGTCGTACGGTACACTATGGAGGGGTAGATTTTGTGATGCAACACAATGCACGCCGCATAACCTCTACTACGGCTAATATAAAAGAGGTTGACAAGCGTCCTTGTTTCCTTTGTCGAGCCAATCGCCCGGCAGAGCAGAAAGTGCTTCGTTATGTAAATGGGGCAGAATTTTTGGTCAATCCGTTTCCTATATTAGACAATCATTTGACCATCGTTTCGTCTGAACACACGCCGCAACGTATAGCCCGTCAATATAAGTTGATGCTCGATACTGCCATGCAATACGGTTCGTCGTACGTTGTCTTTTATAATGGTCCTGAGAGTGGTGCTTCAGCGCCCGACCATGCCCATCTGCAGATGGCTGAAGGGGCATCCGTATTGCCTTTGTTGACCGGTGTGGACAAGTGGCATTATAGTGAGGTGGCAACTTTGCCCGAGGAGAGTGGTTCGGTTTCATTGTTGTTGGGATATCCCTGTACACCTTTTTATATTAAGGCTGCTACGTGTGATGTGGCTGTTCGCTTGTTTGAGGCGGTATGTTCCGCGTTGCCTTGTCAGGGTGATGAGCCGTTAATGAATGTGGTGGTACACACCACGTCTCAAGGGTTAGTCACCTATCTTTTCCCACGCAAAAAACATCGCCCCGATTGCTATTATGCCCGAGGTGAAGGTCAGTGTTTGGTAAGTCCTGCCAGCTTGGAAATGTGTGGCTATTTTGCGATAGCACGCGAAGAAGATTACAACAAGCTGACCGGTCCTGTGTTGGCGTCTATCTTGGCAGAAGTGTCGATGGGTAGGGGTGAGGTTGAACAATTGTTGCCTGTAGTGAAACAAAATATAGCAGATATATGCAACAACCCGAAATAAGTGTAGGTATTGTCAATGCCCAGTCAATCCGTTTCTCGTTGAATGCCAACTATTCGGCAAAGGGAAGTACGGTTGTGGGCGATCAGGTCGTTTCATTCAGTGAGGGGGGTATCTGTTGGAATGGAGCTCTTTATCAGGAACTGATGTTTGCTCCGATGGAGGCAGGTGCTTCTTTTTCGATATGCGATGTGACGATTGGAATCAATTTTCATTGGGAACGGCAAGAGACGCAGGTCTTTTCAGGTGCATTGAAGTTGGTTGTAGAAGAAGGTAAGATTACCGCTATCAACCTGTTGCCTGTTGAAGAATATTTGGTCAGTGTGATATCATCAGAGATGAAGGCAACTTCTTCGTTAGAATCGTTGAAGGCACATGCGGTTATTTCGCGCAGTTGGTTGTTTGCCCAAATGGAAAAGCGCAAGCATCTTGAGGCAAAGGGTCAGAGCAATGGATTCTTTTCATTCATCAAGAATGAGAATGAATTTGTCCGTTGGTACGATCGTGAGGACCACACCATCTTCGATGTATGTGCCGATGACCATTGCCAGCGTTATCAGGGTATCACCAAGGCAACCAATCAATGGGTGGATGAGGCGGTACGTAGCACTTGTGGTCAGGTGTTGACTTACGATGGCGAGATTTGCGATACCCGTTTTGCCAAGTGTTGTGGGGGGATTACAGAGGTTTTCGACTCGTGTTGGGAAGATAAGCATTATCCCTATCTCTCCAGTGTGCGTTGTGCGTGTGGCGAGCATGGCGACAAGCTGCCTGATTTGCGTGTCGAGGCTGAGGCGGTGCGTTGGATTCGTTCATCGCCCATGGCTTTTTGCAATACGTCTGACAAGCGTGTGCTTGCTCAAATTTTGAATCATTACGACCAAGAGACAACCGATTTTTACCGGTGGGAAGTGCGCTATACACGTCAAGAGTTGTCGGAATTGGTGTGTCGGCGTTCAAAGATAGATTTTGGCGAAATTGTCGATTTGGTTCCCATACAACGTGGAACATCCGGTCGCATCATACGTTTGAAGATAGTGGGCACCCGGTGTACGTTGGTGGTTGGCAAAGAGTTGGAGATACGTCGCATTTTGTCAGAGAGTCATCTCTTCAGTTCGGCTTTTGTGGTCGAAAAACAGGGGGTTGACAAGCAAGGGCTGCCTGCGGCTTTTGTCTTGACTGGTGCCGGTTGGGGACATGGTGTCGGGCTTTGCCAGATAGGGGCAGCCGTTATGGGCGAACAGGGTTACCGCTACGATGAAATCTTGTTGCACTATTATCGTGGTGCAACCATAGAGAGAAAATACTAACATTCTTGAGATGGTTATCTCTTCCCTTTGTAAGCGTGATTGTTGACATGTAGTTTCATCATAAAAGAATTTTAGAGAGATGCTTAAAAACAGACCTTGGAGTTGGATTCCTACGCTCTATTTTGCTGAGGGGCTCCCTTATGTAGCCATCATGACGATTTCTGTCATTATGTATAAGCGGATGGGGATAGGCAATGCCGAGATTGCTTTTTATACCGGTTGGCTCAATTTGCCTTGGGTGTTGAAACCTTTATGGAGTCCGTTTGTCGATTTGATGAAGACCAAGCGTTGGTGGATATTGCTTATGCAACTGGTGTTGGGTGCAGGTTTTGCTGGTGTGGCTTTTACTTTGCCCGGTGATTATTTTTTCAGTGCAACGTTAGCATTCTTTTGGTTGATGGCTTTCAGCTCTGCTACCCATGATATAGCTGCTGATGGTTATTATATGTTGGCGCTTGATAGTCATCAGCAAGCTTTGTTTGTAGGCATACGCAGCACTTTCTATCGTATAGCCACCATTGCGGGGCAAGGTCTTCTCATCATGTTGGCGGGCTATTTAGAACGTAGTACGGCTTCGATTCCTTATGCCTGGTCGATTACCTTTTATATCGCATCGGGTTTGTTTTTGGCGGTTTCAGCTTATCATTGGTGGGTGCTTCCTAAGGTGCGTGCCGACCAGGCGGTACCGGGGGTGACATCGGCTACGTTGTTGCGCGATTTTGGGCGTACGTTTGTTGCCTTTTTCCAGAAGCCCGGTGCAGGTGTTGCGTTGCTTTTCATGTTGCTCTATCGTTTTCCCGAGGCGCAATTGGCAAAAATGTGCAATCTGTTTCTCATTGACCCGGTTGAGCAGGGTGGGTTAGGGCTGACTACCGATGAGGTGGGTATGGTGCAAGGCACGGTGGGCATCATAGGCTTGACTGTTGGAGGCATCTTGGGAGGTGTGGCGGCTTCGCGTGGTGGCTTGAAGCGTTGGTTATGGCCTATGGTGTGGGCGATATCGTTGCCCGATGCCGTTTATATCTATCTCAGCTATGTGCAACCCGAAAGCCTGTTTGTGGTGGGCAGTTGCATTTTTGTCGAGCAACTGGGATATGGATTCGGCTTTACTGCCTATATGCTTTACCTTATTTATTATTCACAGGGTAGTTTTCAGACGGCACATTATGCAATCTGTACCGCATTCATGAGTTTGGGCATGATGCTTCCGGGCATGGTTGCAGGGTGGATTCAAGAGTTGATAGGCTATCGCTACTTCTTCTTGTGGGTGATGGTTTGTTGCTTGGTCACCTTTGTCGTTGCCGGCTTGTTGCATATCGACCCCGAATTTGGCAAGAAGTCAACTAAAGAGGAGTCCGCCTCGTAAAATAAGTGAGGGGAGATGTGTCAAATGCACCATTTAATTCTTGTCTGAGCTAAGAAGTGTTTTTTTTGACTCTTTCTCTCTTCAATTCTTTTTTTCTTCCCAAGTCATTACCAGTATTTCGTGGGTCGATTGTGGGAGAATGCGGAATCGGTTATCGCTTCGTTCATTGACTATCCATACAATCTCTCCGTGGGCATCGGTTACTACCCATTGTGCCTCTTTTTGAAAGTGTGAAAACTTCCGGTCGGTCATGTAGTCGCTTACCAACTTTTTCCCATTCATGCCAAAGGGTACGAATCTGTCGCCTCTTTTGACCTTGCGCAGGGTGAGGGGTAGTTGTACCTTCTCCTTGTCAACACATGCTTTGTCTTTCGTCTTAGGGATGACAAAGTCGGCACTCATTTCATGTGATTCAAATCGTATGCTTTGTTTCTCGTTGAGGCAAAGTTGGCAGGGCAGTTCGTTTACCAGGTATGTCTCTTTATTCTCTTTTTGCCTGATAGGATGTAATATCAGTCGTTTCCGGTCTTTTACGATTTCGTGTGTGGTTGAAACAAACCGTTGTCCCGTTTTGTCATTATTGAGTGCGGCGTACATGCTTTCCACCTGGCTGGCATTGAAGCCGTAGGGTTGGCAGATGGTGAATAACAGGTGGTGTGGCAACAGTTCTTTCATTAACCCCTCTATGTTGATGACCTCTCCATCAAACACGCGTCCGGTGGCTTCGGCTATCGCTTGGTCATAGATGATGCCCGCTTCACGCAAGTGGTGGGCTGTAGTGTCGATTGTCTGTTTTACCGAAGGGTTTATTTCCTCCATCAGCGGGAGTATGTTCAGTCGTATCTTGTTGCGTGTATAGTCATCGTGCAGGTTGGTGCTATCTGTCACATAGGGTTGCTTCATACTGTCGAGATAGTGTTCAATCTCGCTTCGGTCGGCATTGAGTAGGGGGCGCACGATGTTTCCGTTTTTTGGGCGTATGCCCTGCAATCCGTGTATGCCCGTCCCTCGCACGAGGTTGAGCAACAGAGTCTCTACACTATCGTCGCGATGGTGTGCTACCGCCACGTGGGTGCATCCGCTCTCTTTGCATACCTTGTCAAACCATTGGTAGCGTAGTTGGCGGGCAGCCATCTCTATCGACAGGTGTTGGGCTGAGGCGTATCCGGTGGTGTCGAAGTCGGTTTGGTGTAACCTGATGCCCAATTGTTGGCATAGTTGTTTGACGAATGCCGCATCGCGGTCAGATTCGGCTCCACGCAGGTGAAAGTTGCAATGTGCGGCTTCACATGTGTATCCTAAGCGAATCAGGATATGTACAAGAGCCACCGAGTCGGCACCCCCACTGAGTGCCACCAACAGGCGGTTTTCTTTCGTGAAAAGGGCGTTTTGCCGGATATAGTGGGCGGTTTTACGCTCAAGTTCTGTCGGGTTGATTGCTTTTTCCATTTACTGCAACTTGTCTTATTGGATGCAAAATTACGAAAATATAGCAGAATATCAGTTGTTATAGCTTAAAAAATGTACCTATATCTGGGTATATTGTAACGTTAAGACAGAAAAAAGGAGGTGCATTTTTGCCCTCTTCGGAAAGAAAATGTAATTTTGCAACGTTTATTAGAGAAGACCGGCGTGAATGATTTTCTATGGCGCGTGGTCATTAATGAATAAAGTAGAAGAGTTACATATATGCGATTGTCCGAACTGAAGACAGGTGAAAAGGGCGTTGTTGTAAAGGTGTTGGGTCATGGCGGATTCCGCAAACGCATCGTAGAGATGGGTTTCATCAAGGGAAAAACCGTAGAGGTGTTGCTTAATGCCCCATTGAACGATCCCATAAAATATAAAATCTTAGGATATGAAATCTCGTTGCGTCGTCAAGAAGCAGAGATGATAGAGGTGGTCAGCGAAGAAGAGGCACGCCAATCGGTGCATTGTGAGGCGTCTTGCCAACCCCTTACCGAGGTCGAACAGGTTGACGAGGCATCGTTGCGTGCCTTGGCAAAGGGTAAACGTCACACCATCAACGTGGCATTGGTTGGAAATCCCAATTGCGGGAAAACTTCGCTTTTCAACGTGGCTTCGGGTGCTCACGAACATGTGGGCAACTATAGTGGGGTGACGGTTGATGCCAAAGAGGGACGCTTTGAGTTTCAGGGATATTCCTTTAAATTGGTCGACCTTCCCGGTACCTATTCGCTCTCTGCCTATTCACCTGAAGAGCGCTATGTGCGCCAATATCTTGTCGACGAAACCCCCGATGTGGTCATCAACGTGGTAGATGCCTCTAACCTCGAGCGTAACCTCTACCTTACCACCCAACTGATTGATATGAACGTGCGCATGATAGTGGCGTTGAACATGTACGATGAGTTGGAGGCAAGTGGCAATATGCTCGACTATAAGCAGTTGGGCACCCTCTTAGGAGTACCCATGGTGCCTACCGTTTCGCGTACCGGCAAAGGGCTTGACCACCTGTTTCACACCATCATCAGTATGTATGAGGGGGGGGATTTCTTCGACCGGAAGGGTACCCTCAACGACGAGGCGTTGCAAGACCTCTCTGACTGGCATCGCTTGCATGTCACCGACCACTTGTTTGATGGAGCCAGCCTCAAGCGCGAGCATCCGGCAGGTTTCTACCGTCATATCCACATCAACCATGGTGCTGAAATCGAACAGAGCATCGATGCCGTCAAGCACGTCATCAGTGCCAATGAGGCGATACGCTCGAAATATTCAACCCGCTTTCTTGCCATCAAGCTGTTGGAGGGCGATGAAGAGTTTGAGCAACTGGCATCTCGTTTACCCAATGGTGAGGCAGTATTGGCAGTGCGAGACAAAGAGTTGGCGCGCCTTCAAGCCGAACTCAACGAAGATGGCGAAGCGGCAATCACCGATGCCAAATACGGATTCATACAGGGTGCCTTGCGCGAAACTTTCACCGACAATCATCAGGATCGTCGTCGGCTCACAGCCGCCATCGATGCCGTGGTGACCCATCGTTTGTGGGGCTTTCCCATCTTCTTCCTCTTTCTCTACGTCATGTTTGAGTGCACTTTTGTGTTGGGCGAATATCCCATGATGGGCATCGAGTGGCTGGTAGCCCTTTTGGGCGATTTTATCCAACGTTTCATGAGCGAGGGTATGCTCAAGGATATGCTGGTCGATGGTGTTATCGGTGGAGTGGGAGGGGTCATCGTGTTCCTGCCCAACATTCTGATACTCTATCTCTTCATCTCTGTTATGGAAGATTCGGGGTATATGGCACGTGCCGCTTTCATTATGGACAAGCTCATGCACAAGATGGGGCTTCACGGCAAGTCTTTCATTCCTTTGATTATGGGGTTCGGGTGCAATGTGCCGGCGATTATGGCTTCGCGTACGATAGAGAGTCGCAAGAGCCGTCTTATCACCATGCTTGTCAATCCCCTGATGTCATGCAGTGCCCGCCTGCCCGTCTATCTCTTGTTGGTGGGAGCCTTTTTCCCCCATCATGCCAGTGCCGTGCTACTCTCCATCTATGCCGTAGGCATCTTGTTGGCGGTGGTCATGGCTCGCCTCTTCAGCAAACTCTTCATGAAAGACGATGATACCCCCTTTGTGATGGAACTTCCGCCTTACCGTCTGCCTACCGCAAAGTCCATCTTCCGTCACACTTGGGAGAAAGGAGCACAATACCTCAAAAAAATGGGAGGCATCATCATGGTTGCCTCTGTCATCATCTGGTTTTTGGGCTATTTCCCGCTCCAGCAGGAGGGTGAGACACTGGCGTCCCAGCAAGAACGTTCTTACATCGGACGCATCGGGCAAGCCATCGAGCCGGTCATTGCTCCTTTGGGATTCGATTGGAAACTCGGTATCGGTTTGGTGTCGGGGGTTGGAGCCAAAGAGTTGGTGGTGAGCACCATCGGAGTGCTCTATCACGAGAGCGACGAAGCTGTGTCTGCTGCAACCGAAGGCGAAAAGAGCACCCTCTCGTTGCGCATTGCCCAGACGATAACACCTTTGGCAGCGGTCAGCTATATGCTGTTTGTGCTTATCTATTTCCCTTGTGTGGCAACCTTGGCTGCCATCAAGCAGGAGTCAGGCAAGTGGATGTGGGCACTTTTTACGGCGCTCTACACCACGTTGTTGGCATGGCTTGTTTCGTTTGCTGTCTATCAGATAGGTTCTCTTTTCTTATAGTGTGAGGCATATGTGGCAAGAGTGGGTCGTCTATCTGGTAGTGCTTGTCTGCATCGGAGTCGTCATTCGCAAGGGGTGGCACATCTACCTTGCGTTCAAGGGGCGGAAAGACCCTTGTAGCGATTGCTCGTTGGCAGGTCAGTGCCTTTCATCGGGCAGAGAAAAAGCGGGTAAAAGGCCGTCATCATCTTCCTCAGCGTGCAGCCACCGGATAAAAAGATGCCCTTGTGGTGAAAAAAACGGCTGATTTTTTTGTCATCTCAAAAATAAACACTACCTTTGCACCCGCAAACGAGAAATAGGGTACCTTGGCCGAGTGGTTAGGCACCGGTCTGCAAAACCATCTACAGCAGTTCGAATCTGCTAGGTACCTCATCCAAAGGAGAACGTTCACAAGCGTTCTCCTTTTTTTTGTATCTTCCCGTTTCTGCATCAGAAATGGGAGGGCAGTAGAATTTTCGTGGAGATAAGTCCATAATTTAGAGTGTACGGAGCGCCATTGTTAAGAAGTGTATACGAGATGAAAAAAGTGGCAGGACTTGGAGCGTTCTGTTGCAGGACTCAGTCTCACCGGTTGCAGGACTCACGCGGCTGAGTCCTGCGGCAGGTGAAGCTATGTCCTGGAGATTTTTGAAAATATCGAGGATGTAGCAACGAAAATCAAGTAACTAATCTGTCTCAAAAAGGTGATTTTACGTAAATGTCTCATTCTATGTCTGAAAGAGGTGGAATGAGACATTTGTTATATCCGGTTGCGACAAAATTGATAGCCTCATTCCACCTCCTATACTTGTATTTCCTTCACCCATTCCGTTCGTTTCATTTCGCCCATACCGCTTTGTACAACAAACAGTTACAGGTGAAAGGAGATACTTTCATCCTTCTTTCACGCCTTTCATCAACCACTTTAATGGCACGCGGATTTTGCGGATGACCGCGGATTATTTATTATATGCAACTATGAACTATCAACTCCTCAACCGCGCGAAGCGCCACCAACCTCTCAACCCTTTTTAGGCGATTAATATTTTATCAACTGCCTTCTTGCAAGAATTTCACTCTAAGTTCTTTTTTCTTGCTAAAACTTCTTATATTTGCACATAAAATAATGAATACTACGAAGAAGCTGACAACGAATAATCCTCCATGCCCGACCGACTGACACCCGAACAACGCCACCGATGCATGAAAAGCATCCGAAGCCGAGACACGAAACCCGAGATGATGGTGCGCCGCTACCTCTTCGCGCGCGGATTCCGCTATCGGGTAAACGTCAAGCGCCTGCCCGGCACGCCCGACATCGTGCTTCGCAAATACAAGACCGTCATCTTCGTCCACGGATGCTTTTGGCACGGCCACGAAGATTGCCCCCACTTCGTCCTCCCCAAGACCAACACCCCCTTCTGGCAAGCCAAGATAGAGCGCAACCGCCAGCGCGACATGCAGAAGCGCATCCAGCTCCGCCTCCTCGGCTGGCACACCATCATCCTGTGGGAATGCCAACTGAAGCCACGTGTACGCGACCTCACCTTAAAAGGACTCGAACACACACTCAACCATATTTTCTTGGAGAACTATGCCCTCCACAAGGTCAAGCCATACCGCATGGAGGAATCGGAGAACCCTTGTTCGCAGGTGGCAGAAGAAGACTTGTCAGGCTATCCTGACCGGTTTGCAGAAAACGACTCACCCGAGTAAGTCGATTTTCTCACTTTCTGTGAGTTATCTAATTCATATTGAGTAAATCAGCCGATTCACGCTTGTGCATCAGTTCTTGAACGAGTGTTCTCTATACTTAGTCTTATATATTCGTAGTACAAGGCTACCTACATCCTCTAAACTCAAACTGTACATTATAAGCTATTCCATCTATGGAAATAATAGACTTTAAAACATTAACCTAATGTTGAATTTCTATATTATGTATCACTGTTGATTGATGGCAAATGAAAAAAAACGTTCTTTTACCTATACATAAATGATGATGTATTCGTTTTTTACACCGAAAAGATTTACCTTTGCAAGGTGAACTATAGAATAAAACCTATTCATGAAAACTGTGTGAGATGAAAAAAGAATATATACTCGTTAAAGCCAATGGTTTAGTTGCAGAAATGACTCGTTTCAATGTGCAAACCAAGGATTTGCAAGGAGCAAATGCCATTGTGGAAGAATACATCAATAACAATGCAGCTGTCCATCAAGTGCTTGTACAGCGTGGTATTGTTATTGGAAATTGACATTTGCAAAAATAGGCAAAAATGAACATCGATATACGTACACTTATAGGTGAAACCTCCTTATACGATAAGAAAGAGAAAGTAGAAAAAAGCAAACCTAAAAGTTGGCTCAAAAGTGTCGCTGCCTTTGCCAATGGCGAAGGTGGTGTATTGGTGTTTGGAATTTCTGACAATGACACAATAGTTGGGCTTCAGAGTGCTGAACAAGATGCGGAGTTTATCAGTGAAGCTATTAAGGCCAAACTTGACCCAGTGCCTATCATAAGGCTTGCATTTAAGGAGATAGATGAAAAAAAACTTATCATACTGCATGTCGATGCCGGACAAGAAACCCCGTATTATTACATTGGTGACAAACAAAGGTTAGCTTATGTACGTATTGGTAATGAATCCGTTTTAGCAGACCGACTCCAATTGAAGAACCTTGTAATAAAAGGAGCCGGCCGTACATACGACAGTATAGCGTCGATGTACAGATTTGAAGATATGGCATTCTCTAAACTCAAATCTGTACACTATAAACGATTGCAACGTTCGTTTGAGGATAGTGAATATACATCATGGGGAATTGTGGACGAAAATGGTAATCTTACCAATGCCGGTGCACTATTGGCAGATGAGTCCCCCATAAGACAATCCCGTATTTTCTGTACTCGTTGGAATGGATTGAACATGACCAATGGATTGGGTGAGGCTATAGATGATATGGAATTGGAAGGATGTGTTGTAACCCAACTTCAAGATGCAGTGTCGTTCGTAAGAAACAACTCACAAAAGAAATGGTGGAAAGAGAATGACTATCGCGAAGAGTTACCTGATTACCCTGAACGTGCCGTCACAGAAACCATTGCCAACGCCATTATACACCGTGACTATATGCAGATGGGCAGTGAAGTGCATATAGACATGTACGATGACCGGATGGAGGTCTATTCTCCGGGTGGTATGATGGATGGAAGACTCATCCAACAGCTCAATCCT
>JAFUPU010000014.1 GCA_017472635.1 Bacteroidaceae bacterium | reverse complement strand
TCAGAACCCCTCCCCATTAGAATTATCAATAAGTCTCTTCAATTCTTCCTCTGGAGGGAGTAATGCCTTAAGTTGCTCTACGCTTCGTGCATAAGTGGCAACTCCCATTGGCCTGTTGTAGTCTTGCAATACATATTCTACAAAAGACCGATTCGCTTCTTTGCAAAGAATAATACCTATTGATGGATTTTCGTCAGGCAATTTTTCTTCATCATCAAGAATACGAAGGTAAGCCGCCAATTGTCCAAGGTATGCAGTTTTGAATTCACCCTTTTTCAGTTCTATACAAACCAATGACTTCAATTCGCGATTGAAGAATAATAGGTCAATCCAGCTATCCACTCCAAATTTATCGTAATGAACTTGATGGCCTCTATACGTAAATCCCTTTCCAAACGTCATGATGAAATTTTTGATGTTCATCACAATGCTGTTTTCTATCACCCTTTCGTCTATATCCTCCGGGTCAGTTTCATCTATTTCTTCTACATTGATGAAATCAAGCAGATACTCATCTTTAAACATTTTCAACGTTTTCATAGCCAAACGTTTGTCGGGGATAGTAGCCACAAAGTTGTTTGGAATATTACTTTGATGATGAAACAGATCTGCTTTCAAACTGCTTCGAAGCGTGTATTTGTCCCACTTCAAAGTAGCTGCCTTGTGAATGTAAAACACACGTTCTTCCAATGTGGATGTCTTGGACAGGATTTCATCATGATGTGTAAAACTGATGCTGAGGAAATCGTTGACATCCAAATTGCCCGCCATTGGCGGACGATTTAAAGAAGCAATCACATTGGTATCTAAAACAGCTTCATTACCAGCCGTTTCCATTTCGTCCGCCAATGGCGGGCGAAATTCAAGGATTTGCCATTGTTCATAAAACTGTCGCATTTTCTTCAGACTTGTTTCTGAAAAACCACGTAGTCCCGGCAGTTCGTGTTTTAATTGCTCGCTGATGGTCTTTATTGCATTCGTCCCCCATGTCCCTTTTCGTGAGTTGTGAGAGATATACCTACCTATGCCATAATATAAAGCAAGCAGTTCTTGGTTGACTGCTTGAGCGGCACGTGCCTGACTTTTGAGTATGGCAGCTTTGATAACTGCCACAGCCGATGCATATGTGGTGATTTTATTTTCTTTCATGATGATATCCTTACTTCTTGACAAAATTCCGTTCACACGCGCTTGTAACGTGGATGTTCAGGTATCAGCATCTCCAATGCACCATAATTTCATTATTATTGTAATTTGTTAGCGCATTGCAGATTCTGATATTTTGGGCAAAAATACGAATTAATTGTGAATTGGCAATTGCAAATCACAAACAATTTCTTGGATTGTCCAATAATTATACCAAATACCTGAGATTTGGAGAATCGGCGGGAAAAGGGGAAAAACACGATTTTCTCCGAAACACTTGACACTTACGCCCAAAAGACTTGACACTTAGCTCCGAAACTCTTGACACTTGTAAACGGGAGTGTCAAGAGTTGTGCGCCTAACTCTTGACACTTTTGGGCGTAAGTGTCAAGTGTTTCAGAAACGAATGTGTAGGGCTGAAAAACGGGAATAAGACATTCGTTGAAAAATTTCTTGCAATTTGTTTGGCGGTTACAGATTCTTTGCCTACATTTGCCAACGGATCATTACACATAATACATTCGTGGTTCATGGGTGCGGTTGTCCCAAGGGGGACGATGCGCAGGCCAGTCCGAGAGGCGGTGCCGATTTTCGTGAACAAGGGTAGCCAAAAAACAGATTGTCTTACCTATTAATATATGTATGTATTATGAAAACACATCAAGTATCATTGGCAGCAAAATGCATCGCTGCAGGTTCCAAAATCATCAGTGGGGCACTTGTTGGCTCTGTAGTTTTTCCGCATCTGGGAATGGTTGCTTGTGCAGCCGTGTCGGGTAATCCTATGGCCGGCTTAATCTATCACTTGTCCTTTTCTGAACTGAAGCAGTTGAAAGAACATATTCAAACTGCCCAGCGCGAGTTGGATGTGGCCAAAGAGGTTGTGGCCCGCATCGAGGCTAAAGGAGGGGGTACGGATGATATTCTGTCGGAATCCCACCACATCTTCAATCCAGTAGTTGATGAAAACAAGTTTGCTGAAACAGCCTATCTGCTGTATGACAAACAAGAAAAGGCGGATTGTGACAAGATGCAATTTGCCGCTTATCTGTTCATCCTGGTCGTGAAAGAGAAGTTTGGAAAAACCAACTTTGAGGAGCAGGGCAAAAGCCAATTCTATAAATTCATCCAGGCCAAGGTGTTCACGGATCTGGAGCAGGACAGAAGAACTTTCAGCAACCGCCTGAACAAACTGGATTATTTGCTCGAAAAGGAGACGAACGTAGAAGTGCGTCTGAAAAGAAATCCAGATTGGAAGAATTTCCAGAAGCTACAAGAAGATTTCCACAAAACATCATTTTTTGACAGTCTGAAAGATTTGTCTGCGGGCAAGGACGCATAGCCGCAAGTCACTGATAATCAACCAATATATCGCGATTCTACATATTGCACGGACAATTCACTTTCGTTTCCAAATCTTCATACCCCGATTTCCAACTGCTTGGAAAGGGGTATTTTTTTGTCGTATCTTCGCAGTGTAAGTCAGACATACCGGCCGGAACTGACAGCGAGAACATACCTTATATTATTAACGACAAAAAAGAAAGGAGAATCACTATGAAACTGACACTGATTCGCACTAGCTTGCAGGAGGGATTCACCACTGGAATCCTCTATGTAGAAGAAAAGATGCTCTGCCACACACTGGAACCACAACGACGTAATCTGTCTGCCGAACGGAAGGTGCATGGCAAGACCGCCATCCCCGAGGGGACGTATCGCATCGAACTGAAAGAGTCGCCCAAGTTCAAGCGGGTAATGCCCTACCTGATGAATGTACCACACTTCAGCGGCATCATGATTCACTGGGGAAACAGTGTGAAAGACACCTTGGGGTGCATCCTTGTGGGAGACCGCGCAGACTATGACACGCTGAAGTGTTCGCGCATAACATTTGACAGACTGTTCTTCTTCCTGAACAATGAGAAGAAGGCAGGGAAGGAAATCACCATAACCATTCAATAACCAATAAAAAAACAGATTGTCATGAAAACGACACCAACAACCTCTGAGGGCAAAAGACTCCCTGACTGGATTGCTATCCTGTTGAAAGTCTTGGAACTGATTTTGAATTTCGTGAAAAGTGGCAAGCCGTCCGACACGAAGCAGAAAATCGATAATAAAACCAATGTTTAACTAAATCCATTTTACAGTCATGAAAGGAATTATCAATGTAAAGACCAACTATCAGCGTGTTGGTTACGCTGATGAAATGAAGTACATCACTTCTACAACCCGTTACTCCACCATTTCGCAAGAACAGCTCATTGACTTTGCTCGTGAAAACTCCGGTATCGCAAAGGCGCAGATGGTGGCATCGTTCTATGCGCTCACACAGCAAATCAAGTTCTTCTTGCTGAACGGCCACTCCTTGGCCTTGGGCGATTTGGGATACTTCTATCTCTCGGCCAAAACGAAAGCGACGGACAACCCGAAGGAAGCTGGAGTGAACGCCGTAGAAGGACTCAGCTTGAAGTTCCGCCAGAGCAGCAAGATGCGTGAAATGATTAACACGGGTACGTTGCTGAACGACCTTGTCACCGGTTCTACTACCGACGACAATGAAGAAAAGGACGAAGGCACGGATTCTGGCACCAGTGGCGGCTCCGGCAACGATGATGGTAACAACCCCCTGTAATCTGAGCGGCGATGAAAAAGAGTAGTGTGCAGACAATTACCGCCATCGTAGTGTTGGCTACCGGGGTCGCGCTCACGTACATTGACTATTTCAACCCTCCATCGGGTGAAATTGCAGCGTCGGTGCTCGACTACTTGAGACACACCATGTTTTTTGCCGGCTCCGTACTTGGGGTGAAGAACTATGTGGACTACCGCATGTCTCACAAAAAGGAGGATTGCTGAATGAAATCTGGAAACTGGTGATTCAGACACTGATCACCATTCTGACCGCCATCGGCACCAGCATAGGCATGGCCAGCTGTATGTAAGAAAGTGAAACGAAGAATGAAGAGTGAAGATTCCAATAGTGTGCTCATGCACGATGGTTCTTCACTCTTCGTGTTCCAAAGACGGAAGCGGGCGCATCCACGTGGTGAATGCGCCCGCTAAATTTGTGTTTATCACGGCCAAAATCTGCAAAATAATCCATTAGAAACGGTCAAAACTTGCAAAATAATCCATTAGAAACGACCAAAACCTGCAAAATAATCCATTAGAAATGGCCAAAACCTGCAAAATAATCCATTAGAAACGGCCAAAATCTGCAAAATAGTCCATTAGAAGCATTACAAATCAAGAATCCTCCCCTCCTTACACCTCTTCCTCCAGTTCGGCTCCGCAATGTTTGCAGTAGCGGGCGTTCTCCTCATGGCCCATGCGCTGGCAGTTGGGGCAAGAGCGGTGGTCGAGGCGGCGTGACTCCTTAATCATGCTGGCGCTGACGATACCCGTGGGGACAGCCAGAATGGTGTAGCCAAGGAGCATGACGAGGGCGGAAAGGAAACGGCCCATAGCGGTGACGGGGGTGATGTCGCCATAGCCCACGGTAGTCATG
>JAFUPU010000107.1 GCA_017472635.1 Bacteroidaceae bacterium | reverse complement strand
TCCTTTTTTTTCTGCTTCAACCGGTCGATAGACTGTATCGGTCAAAGCCGGTTGGGGAAATCTTAATCAGTAGCCACTTCCGCACAGTTGCGGTTGGGGAAATCTTTATCAGTTTCCACCTTCTGCACTGTTTTTTTCTATGAAATCGTCAATCAGCATACGTGCCATGCTCAGTTTAGGGGGGATTTCAGGCAGTCGGGTGCGGTGGAAGAAGCGTGCTTCGGTCAATTCTTCGTCCTGTATCCTGATAGTTCCTCCTGCATATTCGGCAGTAAATCCAACCATCAGCCCGCTCGGGTAGGGCCAAGGCTGACTGGCAAAATATCGTAGGTTTTTGATGCTGATTCCCGTCTCTTCTTTGACCTCGCGTGCCACACATTCTTCCAGTGTCTCACCGGTTTCGAGGAATCCGGCTACCAGTCCGTAGAATGTCCCCCTGAAATTTCGTGCGCGCACCAGCAGAATCTCTTCTCCACGGGTGATGCGTACGATGATGGCGGTGCTAATGGAGGGCCATAGCTGGTGATTGCATGCGTCACACTCTTTGTGCGTATTAGGCTGTTCGTGCAATGTCAAAGGGTGTCCGCAACGGGGGCAAAATTGCATTTGTTCATCAAAATGGAGCACTTCACGCGCTTTGCCGGCGTGCAAATAATGCGAGAGGGGCAGCTTGAAATACGAAGCCCTCAGCCCAACCGGTTTCAACGTCACGCTTTTCCCCTCCGAAAGGTGGAAGTCTTCTTCCAACATCACGTTTTCCTTCTCCGAAAGGTGGAATTCTTCTTCCAACGTCACGTTTTCCTTCTCCGAAAGGTGGAATTCTTCTTCCAACGTCACGTTTTCCTTCTCCGAAGGGTGGAAGTCTTCTTCCAGCATCACGCTTTTCCCCTCCAAAGGATTGGCTTTTTCGGTCAGTATCGTACCATTCTCCTCCGAAAGGTAAGCTTTATCTTTCCATGTTGCGCCAGTTTTCTCCGGCAGATAGGAGTTTTCTTTCCGTATCTTGCCATTTTCCTCTGCATGAGAGGATTCAGTTTTCTGTGGCGAGCTGTTTTCTTCCGGTTGGTAGGGATGTTTCAGGTGCAATGCTTTGCAGGGTACGCCATCAAGTGGAGGCAGTGTATGCAAATAACCGCCCATCGCTAATGAGACGGGCGGTTCTTCGCTATAGGGCAGTTGGTCGTTGTCGAGCAACAATTCTTCTTGGTAGAAGATGAACCAATATGTTTTCATTCGGGTTTTTTTATGCTTCAATTTTCAGGCTCAGCCGACGTCGTTCAAGGTCAACATCAAGTACACGCACGGTCACTTGCTGGTTCAGCTTGACCACCGAGGTGGGGTCGCTGACAAACTTGTCAGACATCTGCGACACATGCACCAGTCCGTCTTCGTGTACACCCACATCAACAAAACATCCGAAGTTGGTGATGTTTGTTACGATTCCGGGCAGAATCATATTGGGTCTCAAGTCTTCCAGTTCATGCATTTGTGCAAATCTGAATGGTTTCAGCGGCTCGCGCGGGTCTCTTCCCGGCTTTTCCAATTCAGCCATGATGTCGTTGAGTGTCAACATTCCCACGTTTTCGCTCACATACCGTTCGAGCTTGATGCGTTGTCTCTGTTCGGGTCGGGCTATAAGTTGGGCTACGGTGCAACGGATGTCCTTTGCCATGCGTTCTACCAGGCTATAGCTTTCGGGATGTACAGCCGAATTGTCGAGCGGGTTTTTGCCTGACGGTATGCGGAGGAATCCGGCAGATTGTTCGTAGGCTTTTGCTCCCATGCGGGGCACTTTCAGCAACTCTTTTCTCGAGGTGAAAGGTCCGTTCTTGGTCCGATAGTCCACGATGTTTTGTGCCAACACCGGTCCCAGTCCCGATACATAGGTGAGCAGGTGCTTTCCGGCAGTGTTTACGTTCACGCCGACAGCGTTCACACAGCTCTCTACCGTCAGGTCGAGCGACTGTTTCAGCAATGCCGGGTCCACATCGTGTTGATATTGTCCGACTCCTATCGATTTGGGGTCTATTTTCACCAGTTCGGCAAGTGGGTCAATGAGGCGGCGACCTATTGAGATAGCTCCTCTGACGGTTACATCAAAGTCGGGGAATTCGTCGCGTGCAGCGCGTGATGCCGAGTATACCGAAGCCCCGTCTTCGTTGACCATATAGATTTCCACTCCTGGCAGGTTGAGCGAGCGAATCATCTCTTCGGTTTCGCGTCCGGCAGTTCCGTTTCCGATAGCTATTGCCTCGATGTTGTGTTTCCTCACCAGGTTCTGTATCGTTGTTACAGCCTCATACCTTGCATTTTTTGGGGGGTGCGGAAATACGGCGCAATGTCCGATGAGTCCTCCCAACGAGTCGAGGCATACCACCTTACATCCGGTGCGATATCCGGGGTCGATTCCCATCACCCGTTTTTCGCCCAAGGGCGATGCCAGCAGCAGTTGTCTCAAGTTTGAAGTGAATATGCGTATTGCCTCTTCGTCGGCTTTCAGCTTGCTGTTGGTGGCAAATTCGTGTTCGATGGCGGGTCTTAGCAGTCTCCTGTAGGCATCCACCACCGCCTCTTGCACCTGTTTTCCGCAAGCGTCGTTGGTGCGTACATAAAGGCGGCTCAGTCCCTCGATGCATGCCAGTTCGTCGGCGGGCACGATGGATACTTTCAGATATCCCTCCGATTCTCCGCGTCTGATAGCCAACAGTCTGTATCCCGGACATTTTTTCAGCGGTTCGCTGTAGTCGAAGTAGTCGCGGTAGTTTTGTCCCTCTTTTTCTTTACCCCTTCCCACGCGTGATACGATGAGTGCGTTGTGGCTGAAGCGGTTTCTCAGCTGCAGTCGTGCTCTTTCGTCTTCGTTTATGCGTTCGGCAATGATGTCTCGTGCCCCTTGCAGTGCCTCTTCGACTGTTTTCACCTCACCGTTGATATATTGCGGGAGATGTGCATCAAGGTTGCGTTCGCGTTGTGCCATCAACAGGTCAGCCAAGGGTTCCAGTCCGCGCATACGTGCCACTTCAGCCCTTGTTTTGCGTTTGGGCTTGTAGGGCATATAAATATCCTCGAGTTCATGGGGTACCCATGAGTCTATGATGCGTTTTTCCAGTTCCGGGGTCAGTGCACCCTGTTCTTCAATGGTGGCAAGTATGGTCTTTTTGCGTTTGACCATTTCGCCGTATTTTTCTGCAAGTTCTTTGATTGTTTCAATCTTTACTTCGTCGAGTCCGCCGGTTTGTTCTTTTCTGTATCGGCTGATGAAAGGGATGGTGGCACCATCGTCAAGCAGCTTCAGCGTGTTTGTGACTTGTCTTTCCGACACTCCGACATTTTCAGCAATTAGTTGGGTTGTATCAATCATGGGACATTATTTTTCTCTATTGGGGGCAAAGTTACAACTTTTTATTGGATTTTGAAAATAATTTGAGTTTTTTTATTTCCTATAGCAGGTTGCTTCCTGCCTTTTTCAGCACCGGATGGGGTGAAAATTGGGTGGTTGGGGGAAAAGGTGATATTTTTTAGAGTGTTGATAATCAGGATGTTGTCTTTTGGATTGTTAAAATGTGCTTCATCCGTCAAAAAAGTCCCAGGACTCATTGCTCCCGGTTGCAGGACTCAGCGGCTCCGGTCCTAGGACTCACGGCGATATCTCCAGGAGATTTTTGAAAATCTGTAGGACTTGTTTGGCGCATATCCAGGACTCAGCATTTTTCGCAGTTCATAAATAAAAGCCACGGCTATGCTTTTCCTGATTTCAGCATAGCCGTGGCTCTGTATAGGTCTCGTTTTGCCGTTATAGCTCTTATTCTTGAGGAATCACTTTGAATACGATGCGGAAAATCCCTTCCTGATATCTCCAGCTGTTGATTTGGAACCGTCCGATTTCGCGTGTGTTCCCTACATGTGTCCCGATGCAGGCGCAAAGGTCGTAATCGCCGATGCGTACCAGTCGGATATGTTCGCTGGCATTGTCGGGCAGTTTTGACATGTCTACCTCTGCAGGCATGTTTTCGCGGGTTGCCAGCTCATAGGTTACGGGCATTGCCTCGTTTATCAGCCTGTTCATCTCCGTTTCGATGCTGCTCACCTGTTCTTCGGTGGGCGAGTCGGGCAGTGGCCAGCTGATTTTGCTCTTTTTCCGTTCGATATGAGCATTGCGCGAACGCTCGCATCCGAACATCCTTATCATTGTCTGATTCAACAGGTGTTCGGCGGTATGTGCAGGTGGATATTCCTGCTTGTTGTGGTCGTTTAATTGTGGATTTTCCATGTTGAAGTTCTTTTTATCGCATGCAAAAATATTTATTATTCCCGAAACCGGCAAGTTTTTCATTGAGAATCCAGCTTTTTGCACTATCTTTGCCGCAAATATAAGAAGTAGAAGTTATGGCATTTGAAGCAAGCAAACGTGAATGGAGTGAACTGTATGCCTTTTTCCGCCTCTTGTCGGACGGATGCATTGCAGCAGGCACTCCGGAGGGTACTGCTGATGGACAGCGAGTAATGAAAGTGGCACTGGTGCAACGCGAGGAGCACGATGGCACACGACAATATATAATAGAGGAAAACGACATACACCTCAAGGGAGAAAACATTGACAAGCGTCTGCCGCGCGAAGACTTTGGTGCAGTGGCGCAGCTGGTCTATGAAGCCATCCGTTCTGCCGCTGGCGAGTCGGAAGTTACCTCGCCCGATGGGGTGGAAGAGTTTCTTGACGAAGCCGCCATCTATAACCTTGAGGCAAAGACTGACGACCGCACCGACTTTTACGTAGCCTTTTGGAGCACAGAAGCACCGCTTGTGGGCTTCCGCTCTTATTCGCGCTTGGGCGGAATGTTGCCGTTGCTCGACGGCGGACGTGCCGCCAACCTGAAGTTTGAGCAGACGGGAGTGAGATTCCCGGGACCTGCCATCAACAAGATAAACATGTTGGAAAGCCCTAACGAGGTGCTCGACCGGATGATGATGATTGAACGCTTGGGGGGCATCTTGAAATTCAATGATGTGGCTGACAAAATTTTCCGCAGCAACCTGCTGATGATAGACCTGCACTTTCCCCGCCTGATGGCAGAGATGGTGCGTGTGATGTACTACGAGGACATTACCCGCATCAAGGACCTGACTGAGCGCATTGAGGAAATCAACCCGCTGAAGGTGAAGACCGAAATCATCACCAAACACCGTTTCTATCAGTTCAAGGTCAAACAATTCCTGATGGCACTTGCCATGGGCATGCGACCTGCCAAACTCTATAACGGGACAGACTCTGCCGTCGAAGGATTTGTGTACACCGATTCTGACGGACGCATCGTCTGCTACCAGAAGGCTGACCGCCAGTCGTTTGAAGAGTTCCTCTACAACCATACCCGCCTGGAAAAAGGTCCGCTCGAGAAAGACAAGTATGGTTACCTCGAACGCGAGAACAACCTGTTTTACTTCAAGTTAAATCTCAAGATTGGTTTTATCAAACGTTTTAAAACAAATTCTTGAAATCAATCCGAAACCTTGTTGGTATGAACATTTGCACATATATGATGAAGCGCCTGCGGGCATTACATCCGGCAGCCGGTCTGTCGCTGGTTGTCGGGACAGGATGGGGGCGAGTGTTGGTTGTGGCGGTGTTGCTTGCCTCTTGTGGCGGAACAACTGAAAAGCAAGCCGTCGGGCAGCAACCTTCGGTGACTGACAGCGTTGCAGCCTCTCCGGTGGGAGAGGTTGACCACTTTGCTTTGGGCATTGAACTGATGGAGAAGAACAAACAGCGTCCGGAGGTGACCACCCTGCCAAGCGGACTGCAGTATGAAGTGTTGCGCAGCGGCTCGGGCAAATCTCCGGCAAAGAGCGACCATGTGCGTTGCCACTACGAAGGCAGGTTGGCTGACGGCACGCTGATAGACAGCTCGGTAAAGCGTGGCAAACCGGTGGTGTTGAAGGTAAATGAAGTAATCAATGGGTGGATGGAGGCACTGTTGCTGATGAACGAGGGTGCCCGGTGGCGCATCTATATCCCTTATCACCTGGGATATGGCGAGATGGGGGTGGAGGGGCGTGTGCCTGCCTTCAGTGCTCTGGTCTTTGAGGTTGAACTGATAGAGGTGCTCTGATTTTATCCGACCTTCGGAGCCTCATCGTCCTGAAGGTCTTCTTTCCGTAAGGTCTTGTATGACAAGATATGCCATGTGATGGCTATAGCCAGCAACAGCAGCAACAGGCGTATGCTGTTGCTTTCTACCACCCGGCAGACCGAATAGAGAATGGTGACCCACACCAGCGTGACCGAGATAACTTTCACCCGCAACGGGATGGCGCGATATTGGCGGAAATTGCGGATGTAAGGACCCAAGTAGGGTTGGTAGAGCAACCAATGGTAGAGTCGCGACGAACTGCGTACGTATAGTGCGGCAGCCAACAACAAGAAGGGGGTGGTAGGTAACAGGGGCAGAAAGATGCCCAAAATGCCCAGCCCCACGCAGAGGCTTCCCAAAACTATAAACAGATATTTCATTGTTGGTGAGGGTCTTTCCCGCAAAATGGAGAGGTGCCGCCATGCCATTTACGACATGGCGGCACACTTCATCTCGACGAGTAGTCTTAGGGTTACTTCAATTTTATTTTCAGTATCTTTCCATTGCATCCTTCCACTTGTGTGCGTAGGGGGGCAGTCGGTGACAGGGTGACGGTTTCTTCATTTCCGGTCAACAGGTCGACAGCCGTACATGATTCTGACACCGGAATGTTCCAGTGGTCGAAGGCATGCTGCGGTATCTGTACGTGCAGGTTGGCTTTCTGCCCGTCGAAGTTGGCAACGATTACCAGCAGTTCGTCGTCTGCCTTGCGCATGAATGCATAGTGACGGTGTTCGTTGAAGTTCAGGTTGCTATGGTTCACATACATCAGGTCGAAAAACTCACCGGTGCTGAGTGCCTTCTCTGTGGTGCAGAGGTTGAGCAACTTGCTGTAGAATGCCCGTAGGTTTTTCTCCTCGGCAGTCATCAGTCGTCCGTTGAATTTCCCGCCATTGCGCCAACGGCGTATGCTGTCTACAGTCCAATAGTCGAAAATGGTGGTGCGTCCGTCGATGCCGCTGAATCCCTCACTGTCCATTCCCGGTTCGCCCAACTCTTGTCCGAAATAGAGCATAAACGGGCTGGTGTTGAGACAAGCACTGACTATGAGTGCCGGTTTCCCGCGTTCGCCGTTACCTGCAAAATATTGCGATGCCAGGCGCTGCTCGTCGTGATTCTCAAGGAAGTTCAGCATGTGGCGGCTTATCCCCTCAAGGTTTTGCCAGCATCGGGTGATGGCGGTAGCCGACTCGTTTCCACAGGTGACGGCACGCAGGGTGTCATAGAGTCCCACCTTGTCGTAGAGATAGTCAAACTTTCCATTGAACAGGTAGTTGCGGTATTCACCGGGGTTGTATACCTCGGCAATGAAAATCAGGTCGGGATATTGCTCTTTTACCTGCGGAATCGCCCATCCCCAGAATGCACAGGGCACCATCTCTGCCATGTCGCAACGGAATCCGTCGATGCCTTTTGCTGCCCAGAAGAGCAAGATGTCGCGCATCTTTTTCCACGTGTCGGGGATGGGGGAGAAATGCCAACTTCCGCCGCCGACATAGTCGATTCCGTAATTGAGTTTCACGGTCTCATACCAGTCGTTGCTGTTGGGCCAGGCGTTGAAACGGTCGTTCCCCGTGGCCTTTGCCGGAAATTCAACGTAAGGCTTGTCGGCTCCCAGTTGCAGGTCGATGTTGCCTTGCAAAGGTGTGTCGGGGATATAATAAAAATTGTTTTGCGGACTGAAAGCCAGGTGGGTGTCATCGTCTGCCCCCAAGTCTCTTACCCCTTTGGGACAGTTGTCAGACTTGTATTGGCGTGCTACGTGATTGGGCACGAAGTCGATAATCATTTTCAACCCTGCACGGTGGGTGCGCTTGACCAGCTTGTCAAACTCCTTCATCCGGTCGGGGACAGAAGTTGCCAGGTCGGGGTCTACGTCGTAATAATCCTTGATGGCGTATGGAGAACCGGCTTTCCCCTTTACCACCGCCGGGTGGTCGAGCGAGATTCCATAGTCGCTATAGTCAGTTTGTGTGGCGTGTTCGATGATGCCGGTATACCAAATGTGTGTGGCGCCCAATTGCTTGATTTCTTGTAGGGCCTTCGGCGTGAAGTCTGCCATTTGTCCGCATCCGTTCTCTGCCTTGCTTCCATTTTGTCGGCAGTGCACGGTGTTGTTTCCAAACAATCGGGTGAAAACTTGGTAAATGATGAATTTGTTATCCTGCATATATACAATAAATTAAAGCACGAATTACATGAATAACACGGTCGAAGCAGAAAATGTTCTTCTTCCCGCGTAATTCGTGTAATCCGTGCTTGTATATGGTTACTGAATCTTAAGCAATGCCGTGAGCATTAGCCTCTTTGTCGATTTTCTTAATCAAGCCCTGCAGTACAGCACCGGGTCCGCATTCGGTGAAATCGTCGGCACCGTCGGCAAGCATGTTTTTTACCGTTTGTGTCCACTTGACAGAAGCCGTAAGCTGTGCCACCAGGTTAGCCTTAATCTCTTCGGGGCTTGTGTGTGGCAGTGCATCCACGTTCTGGTAGACAGGACACTTGGGTGTATGGAACTGAGTAGCTTGGATGGCAGCTTCAAGTTCAACCTTGGCGGGATCCATCAGAGGTGAGTGGAAAGCACCACCTACCTTCAGGGGCAGTGCACGTTTGGCACCAGCCTCTTTCATCAGTTCGCAAGCGCGGTTGATGCCTTCAATGGTTCCTGAAATTACGATTTGTCCCGGGCAGTTGTAGTTGGCTGCCACTACGGTGTGACCCTCTTTGCACAACTGGTCGCAAATCTCTTCTACCTTGTCGTCAGACAAAGCAATGATGGCTGCCATGGTTGAAGGAGTCAGCTCGCAAGCCTTCTGCATAGCCATTGCACGTGCATATACAAGCTTCAAACCATCTTCAAACGAGAGGGCTCCGGCTGCCACCAAGGCAGAGAACTCGCCAAGTGAGTGTCCGGCTGTCATTTCGGGCTTGAATGCATCTCCCATGCAGAGTGCAGAGATTACAGAGTGCAGATATACGGCAGGTTGGGTTACCTTGGTCTGACGAAGGTCTTCATCGGTTCCTTCAAACATAATGTCGGTAATCCGGTATCCCAGAATTTCGTTTGCCTTTTCAAATAAATCTTTTGCTAATGGTGAGTTTTCGTAGAGATCTTTACCCATTCCTACGAATTGTGCCCCTTGACCGGGGAAAACAAATGCTTTCATTTTAAAATCTTAACTTGTTTTGTATGAAGCTCTTTCCGAACTTCATGGTTTACTAATTGCAGTGACCTCCCAAACCGGTCTTTTTCACTAAAAAAGTAGATTTGAGAGACACCATGGTTTTAAAATCGGGCGCAAAGGTACTCATTTTTATTGATATAAGCATCATTTTACCTGAATTAATCTTTATTATCGCTCTTCAATATAGGCATTTGGAAGACTCCAAAGGTCATTTTCGGCAGGGATGCAAGCGATGTGAACTCCTCCTTCGGGTGATATTAACGGGAGATTTCCTGATTGATGAAAATGACAAAGCGGTCCGTGTCCGTGTCCGGTTTGTATGTTGCTTCCATAGGTGATGGCACGGTGGATGTACTCTTTGGAGCGGATGGCTGCCTGCCTGGGAGATTCACCTAAAGCCAATCGTGCAGCAAGGCACGACGAGAGGGTGCATCCTGTCCCATGCGTATTGGTGGTTTCGACAGCGGGCAGACCCATGATGAGTTCATGGCAACACGCGACTGCGGCATCAACATGCAGGCTATCCGGAGTCGGTCGATGGCTGTGGCGGTTTTTTGTAAATGGTTGGAGGCGGCATAAGTCAGTGCCTACCTGTCGGGCAAAATGTCCCCCTTTCAAGTAAACGTTGGCAACCCCGGTCTGTTGCAAAAGGCTGGCAGCCTGGCTCATATCGTCGAGCGTTTCCACTTTCATGCCGATAAGCTTCTCTGCCTCGGGGATGTTGGGAGTTACAAATTCGACCAATGGCATCAGTTCTTTACAGATAATATCCGTCAACCCTTGCTCCATCAGGCTGTGTCCGCTGGTTGCCACCATCACGGGGTCGTATACGACATGTTTCGGACGATAAGTGCGCAGGGCTTCTATGATGATTTGCAAATTCTCTCTGCTTCCTATCATCCCAATCTTTACCGCATCTACAGTGAGGTCGGTCATTACAGCGTCAATCTGCGCTTTCAGCAAATGGGGTGAAACTGGCACAGACAGGTGGACGCCCCTTGTGTGTTGGGCGGTGATGGCTGTGATGATGGCTGCGGCATAACAGCCATTTGCCGCTATGGTTTTGATGTCTGCCTGAATGCCTGCGCCTCCGGAACTGTCAGAACCGGCAATGGAGAGTACCGTGGGGTATCTGTCTTTTTTTTCTCTGCACATTGGCTTTATTATAATATATAAATAAGGTATATTGTCATAACTGGGCGGCAAAATTAGAGATTTATTGCAAAAAAGTTGCTTAAAATAAAAAGAATGTTTACTTTTGCTGCAACAATTTTAGGACTTTACGTCTTTTGTTGAACTTTTAAATCTGAAATAGGACTCAAAATGAAAAGAATATTGGTAAGCGGAGGTGCCGGATTTATCGGTTCTCATCTGTGCACTCGATTGGTAAATGAGGGAAATGATGTCATTTGCCTGGACAATTATTATACAGGCAGCAAAGAAAATGTATGGCATCGGATTGGACGTCCTAATTTTGAGTTAGTCCGCCATGACATAGTAAATCCGTATTGGGCGGAGGTTGATGAAATCTACAACTTGGCTTGTCCCGCATCGCCCATACACTATCAGCACGACCCGATACAGACAACCAAAACCGCCGTAGTGGGTACCATGAACATGTTGGGCTTGGCAAAACGCATCAATGCAAAGATTCTGCAAGCATCGACCAGCGAAGTGTATGGTGACCCGGCGCTGCATCCACAGCCCGAAGAGTATTGGGGCAATGTGAACCCGGTGGGCATACGTTCGTGCTACGATGAGGGAAAACGATGTGCCGAAACACTTTGTATGGACTACCACCGTCGGCATGGAGTGAGGGTGAAAATCATCCGCATCTTCAATACATACGGTCCGCGCATGCTGGCACACGATGGACGCGTGGTTTCAAACTTTGTGGTGCAGGCATTGAAAGGCGAAAACCTCACTATCTATGGTGACGGACACCAAACCCGCAGTTTCCAATACGTTGATGACCTGGTAGAAGGTATGGTGCGCGTGATGGAACAGACACCCGATGAATTTAACGGACCCATTAACATCGGAAATCCGGGAGAATTCACCATGCTTGAACTTGCAGAAATGGTAATCAGGATGACATGAACCAAATCGAAAATCGTATTTGAACCACTACCTCACGATGACCCGCGTCAACGTAAACCTGACATCTCATTGGCAAAAGAGGTGCTCAATTGGGAGCCGAAAGTACAGCTTGAAGAGGGGTTGACACATATGATCAACTATTTCAAGAGTATTATAGATAAGATTTAATATCACGAAAACAGATGGCTATCGAGAATAATTTCACAGAAATCATCCCTTCCGACTATAAGATTCTGGTGGTAGATGATGTAATGCCTAATGTGTTATTGCTGAAGGTGATGTTGAGCAATGAAAAGTTCAATATTGTAACAGCTTCTAACGGAACAGCGGCTATAGAATTGGCACACAGCGAACATCCCGATTTGATTTTGTTGGATGTAATGATGCCTGATATTACAGGATATGGAGTGGCAGAAAAACTGCGTGCTGAAGAAGACACCAAGGATATCCCTATTATCTTCCTGACAGCTCTAAACTCGTCAGAAGATGTGGTGCGTGGCTTCCGTATGGGAGGAAATGACTTCATATCCAAACCTTTCAACAAGGAGGTGTTGATTACGCGTGTGAAATATCAATTGTCTCTCGTTGCTGCCAAGCGTGTAATCCTGCAACAAAATGAAGAACTCGAACGCACAATATCCGGACGAGACAAACTCTACTCGGTGATAGCCCACGACTTGCGTTCCCCCTTCAGCACAGTGAAAATGACACTGAACATGTTGGTTGAAGCAATTCCGGCTGACGTGATAGGAGAAGACATGTACAATATGCTCTCTATGGTGAATACGCAAACCGAGGAGGTATTCTCGCTGCTTGACAACTTGTTGAAATGGACAAAAAGCCAGGTCGGCAGGTTGAACGTGGTTGCACAAAACTTCAAGGTTGATGAAATCGTATTATCGGTATTGGAAATATTCCGCCGGGTGGCTGAAGCCAAGAACATACAAATTGAAACAGGAGATTGTGAGTTGTTGAACGTGTATGCCGACATCGACATGTTCAAGACGGTACTTCGCAACTTTTTGAGCAACGCCATTAAGTTTAGCCATGAAGGAAGCAAGATTATAGTTTCTGTTAATCAGGAGGGTGATTTTGCCCGTGTAAGTGTACGTGACTTCGGTTGTGGAATCAGTGAAGAAGACCAAGCTAAGTTGTTCCACTCAAAAACTCACTTCAGCAAGTATGGTACGAACAACGAAGAGGGTTCGGGACTGGGATTGCTGCTTTGCCAAGACTTTGCTGAAAAGAATGGAGGCAGTGTGAAGTTGGAGTCGAAATTGGGTGAAGGTTCAACATTTTCATTTACAGTTCCTTTAGTGGGGAATGAAGCATCTCAGAAGCAGCCTGTTGTGATAGATTAAGGCTGCATGTGGACATATGCCAAATAATGCGTGTCGGCTGCGACGGGAGTTAAGTTGAAAAATCCTTGTTGCAGCCGATTCTCTTTGTTGAAAACCGGGGGATACAGTTGTTCCTGCTCTTTGCAGAATTGCAGCAACTCCCCCCTTTGTGGCATATAGGCGATGTGATACATTCCGGACTTTCCGGGCATCAGCAACCGTTCGGTCAAGCGGTGGGCTACAATCCCCATATTCATCCGTAAGTTGACTTCGACGCAGGGGTGTAACTTGAAACAGGGGTTCTTTTCGTCAGTAGCACAGTTGCACACCATCATATCTATTCCCAAATAACCTTTGTAGTGGGGAGAAATCCGTTTATGCAAGGCATTCTTGAGCATATCAATCGTGGGGTAGAGTATCGGACGCTGAAAGAACTCTCCTTCCAGTTGTTGGCAGATTTGGTCATCGCTCTGCAACTCATTGCCTTTGTAGACCCCATTCCCATCGGTGTGAAACAACGAGAATCCAATGAAAATGGGTCTTTCACCGTTTCCTGGCGAATAAAATTCGGCTGCAAGGTCTCTCACTTTGTTGTAATAAGGTTCCACCACAACACAACCTTGTGTTGACAAGGTGTTTTTGCACCATCCGCTCAAAGGAGGAGCATAGATTCCACTGGCTCGTCGAAGTCCTTTCCCACTGCCCGACCAAGGTGCTTTCAACATAGAGTGGGGAAGCGAATGAACAGCCTTGCATACCTCATCTTCGTTGTAGCAGACAACCGAATGACCGGTGAAGGGAAGCTCCTTTTCTCTGTCGTTATAATCATTCAAGTCAGCCAAAATCTCTACAGCCCGTTCGCGACTTGAAAGTTCTCTTATGGTTCTCATCTCTTGGGAAGAGGGTAGGAGTGATGCCTTTACCCCACCGGCAAGCAAGTGTTTGATAAGTGCCGGATTCCATCCCCATGGATTCCAATCGGCATCAGGCAAACTGTCAGAAATCCGGCATATCTGAATATCGGGACAGCATGCTTTCATCAAATCAGTCGGTTGTTTTCCATTCTCTACTATCAGCATGTCGCCAGGTTCAGCATACCACATGGGTAGAAGAGCCAAGTCGTTTTTCAGTTTAAGAGCCGACCGGGGCGGAAGATAATTGGTGCATCCATTGGCAAGAGCCAAATCGTTTTCTGGATTGAAGAGGTGTATTTTAGGCATAAATACGATGATATTTCTACTAAAAAATCATAAACGGGCTGCAAAGATAAAAAAAGTTTCAGAATTTTGTCAACTCTACTTTGCACTTTGTGGAAAGTTTGTTAACTTTGCAGCCAAATAGAACCCGAAGCTTAAGAAAGCATGGAAGTTTTTTATCGGACACATAATTATTTGATTGAACATATCAGCGAAAATCTGGTTCGTCGCGCATTGATGGACGAAATAGATTGGAATGATCGCTTGATAGGCATCAAAGGAACTCGTGGAGTAGGAAAGACAACGTTCCTATTGCAATATGCCAAAGAAAGATTTGGCACTGATCGTTCGTGTCTGTATGTGAATCTGAATAATTTCTATTTCCAAGGTAGAGGTATTGCCGATTTTGCCGGTGAATTCCAAAAGCGGGGAGGAAAAGTGCTGTTGATAGACCAAGTTTTCAAGCAACCTGATTGGAGTAGCGAATTGCGTAAATGCTATGACCGCTACCCAAGCCTGAAAATCATCTTCACCGGCTCTTCGGTCATGCGATTGAAAGACGAGAATCCGGAACTCAACGGCATAGTCAAGTCTTACAATCTTCGGGGATTCTCTTTTCGTGAGTTTTTGAATCTGCAAACAGGAAATCATTTTCCTGCATATACCTTGGAACAGATTTTGAATAACCATGAACAGATTGTGCGTACAGTGCTTTCACGCGTACGTCCGCTTGATTTCTTCCAAGACTATCTTCATCATGGCTTCTATCCGTTCTTTTTGGAAAAACGTAACTTCTCTGAAAACTTGCTCAAAACCATGAACATGATGATAGAAGTAGACGTTTTGCTCATCAAGCAAATAGAATTGAAGTATCTTTCAAAGATAAAGAAATTGCTCTATTTGTTGGCGGTGGATGGTCCGGTTGCTCCAAACGTAAGCCAACTGGCTATAGACATCCAAACCTCGCGGGCAACAGTGATGAACTACATCAAATACTTGGCAGATGCCCGTCTTATCAATATGGTATACAGCAAAGGTGATTGTTTTCCCAAAAAACCGGCAAAGATAATGATGCACAATACCAATTTGATGTATTCAATTTACCCCGTGAAGGTAGAAATGCAGGATGTGTTGGAAACATTCTTCCTTAATACATTGTGGAAAGACCATAAAGTGAATAAGGGAGAAAAGGGAACTTCATTCTTGGTGGATGGTGAACGTGCTTTCCGTATCTGTACTGATGGATATCGTGTCAAACACAATCCGAATATAACGTATGCACTGCACCGGGCTGAAGTCGGACATGGAAATCAAATTCCGCTTTGGCTTTTTGGTTTCCTTTATTAATATATAATAAGGTATAAGAGAATAAAAGCAGAAATAATAATATAGAAACTTAATTACTAATTAATTTATATTAGATTATGGCTAAAGAAAAAAAGTTTATCACGTGTGATGGTAACCAGGCTGCCGCTCATATCTCGTATATGTTCAGCGAAGTAGCAGCTATCTATCCCATCACTCCCTCTTCTACAATGGCTGAATATGTAGATGAGTGGGCAGCACAGGGTCGCAAGAATATCTTCGGCGAAACAGTGCTCGTACAGGAAATGCAGTCTGAAGGTGGTGCGGCAGGTGCTGTTCACGGTTCACTTCAGGCAGGTGCTTTGACTTCAACTTATACGGCTTCTCAGGGTCTTCTCCTGATGATCCCTAACATGTATAAGATTGCCGGAGAGTTCCTTCCCTGCGTTTTCCACGTATCAGCCCGTACATTGGCTTCTCATGCCCTCTGTATCTTTGGTGACCATCAGGACGTCATGTCTTGCCGTCAGACAGGCTTCGCCATGTTGGCTGAAGGTTCTGTTCAGGAAGTTATGGACTTGGCCGGTGTGGCTCACTTGGCTACTATCAAGAGCCGTGTGCCCTTCTTGAACTTCTTCGATGGTTTCCGCACTTCTCATGAGATCCAAAAGATTGAGATGTTGGAGAACGAAGATCTCGCTCCGCTGGTTGACCAGCAGGCTTTGGCTGAATTCCGTAGCCGTGCCCTCACTCCCGAGAAGCCTGTTGCACGCGGTATGGCCGAAAACCCCGACACATTCTTCGCTCACCGCGAGTCTTGCAACACATATTATGAAAATGTACCCGCCATCGTTGAGGAGTACATGGACAAGATTTCTGAAATCACCGGTCGCAAATACGGTCTCTTCAACTACTACGGTGCTGAGGATGCTGAGCGCGTAATCATCCTGATGGGTTCAGCTACAGAAGCTGCTCGTGAGGCTATCGACTATCTCACCGCTCAAGGCGAAAAGGTAGGTATGGTAAGCGTTC
>JAFUPU010000106.1 GCA_017472635.1 Bacteroidaceae bacterium | reverse complement strand
TTATGGTCCTGCCACTACAGCTGATGCCGACTTCGTGAAGGGTGGTATCCAGTTCTTGGGTAAATCAAGCGGTGACCCCTACAGCGGTTGCTTGTATACCAATGCCGACAATACCAAGTTTGCCGGTCCGTTCGACATCGCCGTTTGGATGTGCGGTGCTACAACTAACGTTGACGTTGAGCCTACAGGCAATGAACTGTTGGAAGTTTCAACTTCTACCGACGGTACAACCTGGACCGTGCTTGACACCTTGTCAATCCCCAACCAGAAGGCTGTACGCCGCGTGGTTGCTCACTACGATGGAACAGAGGCTGTATACTTGAAGTTCGCTCATGCTGATGGTAACAAGTTGCAGTTGCACCAAATCCAGATTCTGGGTGTAGGTGGTACTTCTGACATCGAGCTTCCTGCTGCAGCAACTGACGCTGAAGTGGTAAGTGTAGAAATCTACAACTTGGCTGGTGTTAAATTGAACGCCCCGGCTGAAGGTTTGAACATCGTTCGCAAGACCTATTCAGACGGAACAGTGAAGGTTGTGAAGGTGATGAACAAGTAATCATGACTTGAACAATGCATAGGTAATGTCATTCCGGATGTAGCGGGGAACTTGCCGGAAAACCGGTATTCCCCGGCTGCCTCCGGAATGGCAAAACTGTTGAAAACGAATGTCGGCATAGCCCGACGCAAACGAAATAGAGCGCACAAAACCTTAAAGCCTGCAGAAAAACCAGGCAAAACAGACCGGTATACAACTCCAACCGGAGAAAAAGGAGAGAAAAAAGTAGTGCAATCCCGTGGCATTGCCTGTATGAAAGGCATAAAAGACGGCATAAAAAGAGAACATAAGGAAACTGCGGAAAAAAGTAATATATACTCCATGTGGCAACGGAGTATATATCCGTAGCGGAACTAAGATATATTAAAATAGGAAAGAAGATATACTGACTTCAGAAAAAGGCAGAGAATAGAAAATTAACAAAATAATAAAACCTACGATAAGATGAGAAAATCATTCCTACTGATGTTGCTCGGAGGTAGCCTGACAATGGCACAAGCCCAGCAATTAGCATTCCCCGGAGCAGAAGGCTTTGGTAAGTATGCAACGGGTGGACGTACTGGTACGGTCTACCATGTGACAAACTTGAATGACAGTGGAGCCGGTTCGTTGCGCGATGCAGTGAGCAAGTCAAACCGCATTGTCGTGTTCGACGTGGCTGGTGTCATCAAACTGGAGAGCCGGCTGGTATTTAAGAATAACCTCTATGTTGCCGGACAGACCGCTCCGGGAGAGGGTATTACGGTGTATGGCAATGGTGTCTCTTTTTCGGGAGCCAATAACACGATTGTGCGTTACCTCCGCTTCCGTATGGGTGTAGGTGGTGACAGTGGCAAGGATGCAGCCGGAGTGGCAAACGGAGAGAATATGATATTCGACCACTTGTCTGTATCGTGGGGTAGGGATGAGACTTTCTCTATCAGCTCAGACGGTAAGGGAGCCTTGGGAAACATCACCATCCAAAACTCCATCATGTCACAAGGTCTGATGGGACACTCGGCGGGTGGTTTGATGCAGGCAGACTATATCACCCTCTACCGGAACTTGTATGTAGACAATAGTACCCGTAACAACAAGGTGAAGGGTAAAAACCAGTATGTAAATAACATCGTATACAACTGGCAAAACGGTTGCTACATTATGGGAGGCGACTCAGAAGGAACTTCGTACTCTATAGCTGAAGGAAATCTCTTCATCAATGGTCCGGCAAAGGGAGGAAATGCCTTTACCGGTGGAAATGCGCAAGTCTATATGTATGCTAACGACAACTGGCAAGACCGTAATATGGACGGAAAGTTTGACCCGTATGAAATTCCTCAAAGCGAATACTCGGGCGGACCTACTTTCCAGACTACCCGCTTTGATTATCCTGTAGTTCCTTTGTGGAATGGGAAAGAATTGCTTGAGATGTCACTTCCTACAGTAGGTGCCTCGTTGCCCTATCGCGACTATGCCGACTGGTATGTCATTAACGAAGTCAAATCATTAGGAAAGAAGGGAGCCTTGATTTCAACAGAAGAGACCCTTCCATTTGGAAAACCGACTTCATGGGGATTGTGGGCTGGAGAGAAACGTACAGACACAGATGGTGACGGTATGCCCGATGCATGGGAAAGTGCTAATGGTACAGACCCCGCCAAGGATGATGCCATGATTATCGCTGAGAATGGTTATGCAAACATAGAAAATTACATTAACAGCATCACTTTGGAGAACAGTCAGGCTTATTTGCGTACTCCCCTTTGTCTGGAGGCAACCGGGTCAACACAGACAACCCTGACATTGGGATGGTTTAACTATACCGAGGGAGAAGCAGGTATCGCTATAGAGATGCAAAAAGACGGGGCTTTTGTAGAGATTGCCCGTACGGAAGCTGATGCCGACTCTTATACAGTTTCTGAAGGATTGGAGCCGGGAACACCCTATGTTTTCCGCATCCGTGCCTTCGATAAAGACGGAAACTATTCAAACTATACAAGTGACGTGACGATGAAAACTCGTCCGGTTCCGGTTGAAATGGTAGATTTGGCAACTTATGAGCCTGATTATATCTGGAGTGGAGCCAATGGAAATTGGGATAAGGCTACAGATAATTGGTTAGATATCAATGAAATGTCTTCTTTCTTTGAGGATAACTCAAAGGTGTTGTTCAATCCTGCTGCCGATGTGGCTGTGACACTTAACGAGACTGTTTCTCCGGCTGCTGTGGTGGTGAAAGATGCTGCCAATGTAACTATTACCGGAACAGGTGCTATTGCAGGAACTGCTTCAGTCAATAAAGACGGAGAAGGAACATTGGTGCTGAATACAGCCAATACTTATACCGGACAGACAGTGTTGCATGGAGGTACCATCGAGTTTAATTCGTTGGCAAAAGCAGGCAGTGCAAGTTCTATTGGTGCTTCAGAAGAGTTTTCACAAAACTGGATATGGAACGGTGGTGTATGGAAATATACAGGAAAGAACACAACTACCAACCGTTCGGCATTGCTGTATGAAGATACAGAATTCAATGTAGCCAACTCGGGAGTTGTGGTGACTACGACTGGTGCGTTGGAAGGAGAAGGGGCTTTCATCTTGAATGGTAAAGGTGAACTGAAACTGACAGAGACTGATTTCTTCTCTTATGAAGGAGCTACCATCTTAAAGGGAGGCGTGTTGAACTTGAGCAACGAGGCTACCACCAAATGCAACTTGGGAAAATCGGGCAAACTGATTTTGGCAGGTGGTGAGTTGAAAACAGCCGGATTAGGCAGTAAAGAAGACTACGATACTTATAGTTTCCCCATAGAAGTACAAGAGGGAACTCACTCGTACTTTACTCCGAACAGAAACTGCTATATCAATAGCAAGGTGACAGGCAATGGTACAATCCAAATCAACATTCCTTATTTGCGTGAGTATATTAAGGGTGACTGGAGCGGATTTACCGGTCGGGTTATTGCCAATGGTACGTATAGCGACGGTGCTTTGTTCTTACTCAATGGAAACAGTAACGATATGCCCAATGCCGTGGTTGAACTGAAGGGTGGTGCTCATATGGCAGGATGGACTACCAATTGTGATTTTGAAATCGGTGGTCTTTCGGGAGATAAGGGTACCTATGTCCGCGGGTCCAGCAAAAAGGACAGCGGATTTACTTGTAGATGGACTGTGGGTGGAGCCGGAACGGATGAAACTTTCCACGGTGTGATCAACAACTATGCCAGCAGTAGTACGCGTGAGGGAACGGTTTCTATTGTAAAGAAAGGTAGCGGTATTTGGCGCTTGACCGGAAACAATGTCTACAAAGGCAGTACAACTATCGACGGTGGACGTCTGGTAGTCAACGGTAAGCACACGGGTACCGGCGCTGTAACGGTGAACGAAGAGGCTACATTGGCTGGTATCGGAACATTGGCAGGATTGGTGACGGTGAAAGCCGGAGGTACTGTTTCTGCCGGTGATACATTGGTTAACAGCAGTCATGCTCTGACTTTGAGCAAGGGATTGGTTGTAGAGAAAGACGGAATCATTGAAACGACTGTCTACACCGATTTGGGTGACATCAAGGCTTGTGTGTTGGCTCCGTCTACCAAATTTACGGTAAACGATGCCATCTTGAAGGTCAACTTGGACGAAGAGTCTGCCGACTATTCTGCCGGTGATGAGTTCCAAATCTTCAAGGCTACCAGCATGAGAGTCTTCTCAGGAACAGGTTTCGCGCAAATCATTCCTGCCCAACCGGCAGCTGATCTCTATTGGGATACTTCAGAGCTGCTGACGGGTGGTAAACTGAAAGTGACTGATGTGCCTTCTTCAGCGGTTGATGCAAAGTTAAGTGGTAAGCTGAATGCTGAAATTCAGGGAAACAATCTGGTTGTGTCAACTCCGGTAGAGGCTGATGTCGTAATCTATGGTCTGACCGGTGAAGCCGTGAAGAATTGCAATGTACAAGAAGGAAATACGGCTGTAAATGTAGCCGGACTGTCAACCGGGATCTATCTGGTGAAGGTGGATAATCAGGTGTTCAGAGTAGCAAAGAAATAAATAACAATAAAATAAATCATTAAACATTATGCAAAGTAAAAGATTCCTGAAATTGATTGCTTTAGGGCTTTTAGCTTTCCCGGTAGTTTTCTGCTCATGCGATGATGAGATGACTGACGACCCGCACTACAAACCGCAGGTGCGTACAGGAAGTGCTTATCAGCAGTTGGAGAAGGCTGGCAATTATACCATCTTCTTGGAAGGTGCGGATTTGGCTGGTCTTACCCCCATCTTGGATGGTAAGAGCTTGATGACTGTGATGGCTCCCGATGATGCTGCTTTCCAAAAATATTTGGAAGAGAAAGGGTATAGCTCAATCAAGGCAATGTATGACGAAGACCCGCAACAGGTGAATCGTTTGATTGGTTTCCACATGGTGCGTTACGCCTATGACTGGAAGAAGTTTGTGAACTTTGATCCTCAAAATGGAGACGCAGGACCGGATCCTGACGAATTCGTTTTTATGGAAGGATTGTACTACAAACACAGAACTTACAGTACGTCTCCGATGACAGTAGAGTATGACCCTGCATTGCAGAAAGAGGTGAAAGTCTATCACTTTGACCGCTTGATTCCGGTCTTCTCCAATAAGATGTTTGAGACGTTGGGGTTGGATCCCGCCTACAACTATGAATATTTCTATCCAAATACCGAATGGAGAGGAAGCCGGGGAAGCAATGGAGGATTCAACATCGCCAATGCAGCGGTGCTTGATTCTGCCAATGTGATTACAGACAATGGTTACCTTTATCATGTAGACCAGGTGCTTGATCCCATTGAAAGCCTTTATGAGACATTGAAGCAGGATGAGAATTATTCGAAATACGTTACACTGTATGACCAATATTCAAGTTATCAAGAAGATCCGGATCTGAGTCTGGATTATGGAAATGGTGATAAGGTGTATCTGCATCTGCACAATGGAACAATCAGTTTGCCAAATATTGCAACTGAATGGTATCTGCCTGATGAGTTGAATTATGCATATAATTCACGGGCTACCTATAATATCTTTGCCCCCTCAAATGAGGCTGTTGACAAACTGTTTACCGACTTCTGGAAAGAGGGATGTGGATATGATAGGTTTGAAGAGTTGGATCCGTTGATTCAAAAATACTTCATCATGCAGACATTTGCCTACTCTTTCTATGATGCAACGTTAGGACCTGTATTCCCCGAGATGATAAAAGAGGGAGAGGTTATCACTGACTTTGGAACCGTGCTAAACATTGACCCGGACGAGGTGACTGACCGGAAGATCTGTACCAATGGCTTCTTGTATGGTATGGATGAAATGGAGGTTCCGGTAATCTTCTCGTCAGTGGTAGCTCCGGCTTTCAGCAATGCTGCTTATCTCAACCACTTGTATGCCTTGGATGTATCAGGTCTGATTACATCGTTGGCTTCAGAGGATATGAAGTTTGTGGCTATGATTCCCGATACTGTCAAGTATAGAGTGGCCAATATGCCTATCCAGAAATTAGGTAATGCCAAAGTAATTAAAGAATGGGACGATGTCAATGGCGTATATTCCGATATGTCACCAAGTACAGCACAGGATATTGTGAATATGCACATCGTTCCGAATATCTCAGAACTTCCTACAGAAGGAGTGGAAGTGCTTGAAACAAGTGTTCCGTTCAACTACTGGTATGTGAAGGATGGTAAAGAGATTACAACCAACTATATGTTTAACCAGTACCTCTCTCCGGAATATTCGGGCAATCCGTTTGTCTCTTTCGAACCTTTGTATGATGCATTCAACGGAAAAGCTTATACATATGGAGGAGAAACATTGTTCCGTGCCGGTACAGGTGACGGACTGGAGCACACCCTGTCAATCTGTAATGACCCGACTTATCCCTATTACCTGTTCTCTCAATTGTTACAGAAGTCAGGTTTGGCTGTAGAAGGATTGTTGCCGACAATTGTGGCTCCCGATAGCCGTTTCATCGTGTTTGTTCCAACCAATGAGGCTCTGAAGAATGCAATGAAAGAGTTGCCTGGTTGTGCAGGCTTGAAAGTTGCTGACGATTATCGTTTGAGTGGATCGAACTTGAATTCGACCAACAAGAATAAGTTGGCTGCTTATCTGCGTTCTTACTTTATCACTTCAACGTTGACTCCGTTTGCCAAGTATCCTTATCCGGGAGCCGGCATAAAAGGAGAGTTCGTAACCTTTGGAGACTACAAACTGAATGTGATAGACAATGGTAAGGGCAATGATTTGCAAGTTAACTTTGTTGGTGGCGAAAGTACAACTCCGGTGAAGGTCGTTGGAGAGTATGGATATTTGCCGTTTGCTTATTCAGATGGTTGTTTCCATTTCATAGAAGATGTTCTTAAATAAGTAAGAGAGAGTATTTATGAAAAATATTAGATATTTTGGATTATTACTGGCAGCATTGTTGATAGGTCTCAGTGATGCCATAGCCCAAAACAGCATCTTGACGGGTCAGGTAACTGAGTTGTTAGGTGGTTCAAAAGAACCGGTGATGGGTGCAAACGTAGTGGTGGTGAACAAACAAGACCGCTACATCGTCGGTGTAATTACAGATATGGATGGTAACTACAGTATTGCTGTTCCTACCAATGAGAAGAACTTGACCATCCGTTTCTCGTACATCGGTATGAAGACCAAGAATGTTCCGTTCCAAGGACAAAAGACATTGAATATATTGTTGGAAAGTGATACGGAACAATTGCAGGAGGTGGAGATTTCTGCCAAGAAGATTGAACGTGACGCGATGGGTGTCTCTTTCTTGGAGCAGACTTCAGCCACTCAAAAGGTGATGATGAGTGATTTGGTAGAGACAGCACCGGTAACCTCTGTAGAAGAGGCTTTGCAGGGACAGTTGGCTGGTGTGGACATCGTATTGGGTGGTGACCCCGGTGCCCGTAGCGCTATCCGTATTCGTGGTGTGAACTCGTTGAACTCGTCAAGTGAACCTTTGATTGTAGTGGATGGAGTGCCTTATCCTACCGAAATTGAGGATAACTTTGAATTTGCCACTGCAAACGAAGAAGACTTTGGTGCTTTGTTGAACATTGCTCCTTCAGACATTGAGTCAATCGAGGTGTTGAAAGATGCTTCAGCAACAGCCATCTATGGTACAAAGGGAGCAAACGGCGTCTTGTTGATTAACACCAAGAAAGGTGCAACCGGTAAGACTCGTTTCACTTTCTCTTCTAAGTTTACTGCCAAGTTTGAGCCTGCTTCCATCCCACTGTTGAATGGAAAACAATATGTGGCAATGATGCAGGATGCTATCTGGAATGCAGCAAACTCAAAAGGATTTCAGTCTGCTGCGGCTGAGTTGGATTTGTTGTATAATACAAACGAAATCGGGTATAATCCTTCATGGACCTATTTTGATGAGTATAACGTAGACGTAAACTGGTTGGATTTGGTGCGTCAGGATGCTTATACTTTTGATAACAATATCTCAATGTCGGGTGGTGGTGACAAAGCTACTTACCGCTTCTCATTAGGATATTTGGATGAGATGGGAACTACCATCGGTACTTCGATGGACCGTTTGACTGCTAAGTTGAACATCGGCTACAACTTCTCAGAACGCTTGCGGGTATCTACTGACTTCTCATTTACTCAAAGTAATAAGGATGCAAACGTGGCTGACGTACGTAGTGAAGCCATGCGTGCAATGCCTAACAAGAGTCCCTACTGGATTGACGATGAGACTGGAGAATATCGTCCGGTCTATTTTGCCCGTGAAGATTATACCGGTGCAGCTTTTGATGATGGTAAGAAAAACTTCAATGCCTTGGCTATGGCAGAAGAGGGATATAACCGCACGAAGTCGCGTGAGGAAAAGGCAAACTTGAACTGGGAGTATAAATTCCCCTTCAAATTGACTTATAAGGGATATGTTTCATTGAACATGAAGACAACCAAGGTGCGTAAGTTTACTCCGCAGGTGGCTACCGGTTTGTTGTGGACAAATGGAAATGCCAATGCCAGTGAAGACAACTCTACAGACAACTTGACTTTGCAGACTGAGAACTCGTTGCTTTATATGAATACGTTTGCAGAGAAGCACCAGTTGATAGGTACTTATGTATTCCGTACTTATATGGGAACCAGTTCAAGTTACAATAGCAAGACATCAGGTAATGCCTCTTCAGATATATCTGATCCGACAGCAGGTGGTGTTGTTGCAGATGTGAAGTCAGGACGTTCAGAGAGTCGTTCTGTCTCTTCAATCTTCCAGTTGAACTATATGTTCGACCGCAGATATGCAATCAAGGCAACTATTTCAACTGAAGGTAACTCTGCTATGGGTAAGTCTGAGCGCTTTGCTACGTTCCCCTCATTCGGATTTACTTGGAACATCAGTGAGGAGCATTTCCTCGACAATGCTGAATGGTTGAGTGATACGAAATTGCGTGTAGGTTACGGATGGAGTGGTAATGCTCCTGATGGTGCTGCCATGTACTACGGTGCTTACAAAGCTTTAGGAGCGTATGGAAATATTGCAGCTATCTCTCCGGTACGTATCCAGTTGGATAAATTGAAATGGGAAAGTTCACGTGAATGGAACGTCGGTTTTGACATCCGCCTGTTTGACCGTTTCTCAGCAACTGTCGACTATTATAACAAATATACCAGCGATTTGTTGCAAGAAAATGTGAGCATTTCATCTTCAACCGGATTCTCTACCATCAAGTATTTCAACTCAGGTGAATTGAGCAACCAAGGTTATGAAATTCGTTTTGATTATGAAATCTTCAAAAACAAGGATTGGCGTATTTCTGCATTCATGAATACCAGCCGCAATATCAATAAGATTGAGGAACTCCCCATTACAATGAATCAAGAGAACTATGAACGTAAGAACGGCAAGTATGCTATGCGTGTAGTAGAGGGTGACCCCATTGGCTCATTCTATGGTTATCGTTACAAGGGAGTATTCCAAAATGTTGAAGATACTTATGCAAAGGATGCCGAAGGAAATGTAATGTACGACTACAAGGGAAATCCGATTGTCATGACCAATATAGACCAGCAATGTTTCCCCGGTGATGCCAAATACGAGGATATAAACCACGATGGTGTCATCAATGAGTCTGATATTGTATACTTGGGTAACTCTAACCCGACTTTTATCGGTGGTATGGGATTCTCTATCAAGTATAAGCAATTTACGTTGAATACCAATTTCTACGGACGTTTCGGACAAAAGGTTATCAACCAAGCACGTATGGATATGGAAGGTATGTCAGGTACCAGCAACCAGAGTACTGCCGTGTTGAACCGTTGGCGTGCTGAAGGAGACAATACGGATATTCCTCGTGCTCTTTATGGAATGGGTTACAACTATTTGGGCTCTGACCGTTTTGTGGAGGATGCTTCGTTTATACGTTTGAAAACAGTCACTTTGCAGTGGAATATGCCCAAGCAGTGGTTGAAGAACGTAGGTATCTCTAATTTGTCACTCTATTGCACAGGATATGACCTCTTGACATGGACCGACTATTCAGGACAAGACCCCGAGGTGGCTTTGCCTCGTTCGGCAACCTCTCCTGTAACAGACTCCAACAAGACTCCTGTGACCAAGCGTGTGACATTTGGTCTTAATTTGTCATTCTAATAAAAAGGAGGAATTGTATGAAAAAGATAATATTTGTATTGACTATATGCTTAGGACTTCTCTCCTCTTCGTGTAACGATTGGTTGGATTTGCTCCCCAACAACGAACAGGTGACAGACAACTATTGGAAGTCTAAGGAAGATGTTGAAGCTGTAGTAGCTGCCGGCTATTACAACATGCGTCTGTTGGTTCCCCAAATGTTGCGTTGGGGAGAATTGCGTGGAGGCTCTTTGTACACACTGCAGAGTAAGAACGATTTTTTGGAAGATGCATCTGATTACCAATTGCAGAATTTCAATTTGCAGCCTTCCGGAAATGTGTGTCGATATTGGCCGGTTTATAAGATTATAGGTATGGCAAACTCTGTGTTGCACTATGCTTCCAGTGTTCGTGGGTTGGATGATACCTATAGTGAAGGAGCTTTGAAAGCACACCTCACAGAGGCCTATTTTATGCGTGCCTATTGTTATTTCTTGTTGGTGCGCAACTATCGCGAAGTGCCGTTGGTGCTTGAAGCCTATGTGAACGATGATGCAGAGTATAATTTCCCGAAGGCGAGCGAAAGCGAGATTATTGCTCAAATAAAGGAGGATTTGACAACTGCCATTGAGAGTGGTGCAGCCAAGACCGTATACGAAGAGGAGTGGCAGACCAAGGGACGTGTAACCCTTTGGGCACTCTATGCATTGATGGCTGATGTCTGCTTGTGGAATGAAGATTACGAAGAGGCTATCATCTATTGTAACGAGATACTTGATGCCTCCGGTGCTTTCCGTCCTGTATTTATACAAGACCCTGCCAAGTTCGTAGAAATATATTATCCGGGAAATAGTAATGAAGCTATCTTTGAATTGAATTATGACAATGCGCTTTATAGTGAATCTAATGCTATGGAGTGGAAGATTGCCAAGCCGAAAGAGGAAAAGATTCTGACAGGCGGATTTTCTTTCAATTCATTTGTTACAGCGAGTGCTCCGGGTACAGCAGCTTCTCCTTTGTTCTTGACACCTCGTGCCGTAGAGAAGGTAAAAGAAGAGGTTGCGTTGGTGTTGGCAAACCAGACCACCGTACCTGAACGTGTTGGTCGTACGTTGATGAGTGGTGTGATGTATGGAAACATGGCACATCCTTATACCGACTATGAAAAGCAGGAGTATTACTATATTTGGAAATATGCAACCAACGAGTATCCTATGGTAACCAGCTATCGTCCGGCAACTGATGCCAATTTCATCCTGTATCGTGTTGCCGAGATTATACTGATTAAGGCTGAGGCACTGATTATGAGCGGAACAATTGGTAGTACAGAGTGGGAGACTGCAATCGGACTTATGAACCAAATCCGTGAACGTGCCATGCTGCCGGCATTAGAGTTGGCAGCCGACCAGACAGACGAGTTGAGCTTGTTGCAAGCATTGCTTAACGAGCGTGAAATGGAGTTCTTGGGAGAAGGCAAGCGTTGGTATGATTTGTTGCGCTTTGCCCGCAAGAGCAATTATTCTAAATATAGGGAAGAGTTTGTCGACATGGTGTTAGAAGGAAATACCACCAATAAGAGCGAGTGGATTCAATCGGTATTGCAGAGCAATGATGCTCTCTATATGCCTATTCCACAGAGCGAGATAGACGTAAATCCTTTGTTGATTCAAAATCCGTATTACTCTAATTAATTCGTATTATGAAGAAATTTAGCAATCAAATAATGAAAAAGCTGCTTTGGGTTGTTGGTATTGCCGTTGCTATAGGTGCATGTGATGACCCCTATGAAGACAGCACATATCTCAATGAGGAGAATAAAGATCCGTTGGGTATGCTGATGGCAAAAGATTCATTGGCTACTGAATGGGTGGAGATATTGAGATATTCAGGCATGTTCAGCGCATTGAACTATGCTATGGATCCTTTTACCGCATTTGTGCCTACCAACGAAGCCGTTGAAGCCTATTATGCACAAAAGGGAGTAAGCTCAATCGAAGAATTGGGTAAGGATTTTGCCCGTTCATTGGTGTTAATGCATACGGTTTCCGACTCTTTGAAGGTGGATGATATCATTGCCAAGTCGTATTTGCCCAACCTGATGGATGAACGTCTGCTGATTGGCATTGATACATTGAATGCCGGTGAAATCACGCTCTCTGATCAAGCCGCAACCTCTATGGTAAATGTAGTAGAGAAAGAGATTCCTGCCTATAATGGATACGCTTATCGTATAAATAAGGTGTTGAATCCGTTGGTTGAGACTGTTTATGACCGTATAGCTCAAGGTGGAGTCAGTGGCGATCCTAATCGTTACTCAATCTTTGCAGCAGCTTTGGAAGAAGCAGGCTTGAAAGAGCAATTGTCAGTTGTAGCTGATACCTCCAGATTACAGAACTCTGTAACTGTAATTATCAGTCGTCGTTACTATACGGCTTTGGCTGTTTCTGATGAGGCTTTCCAAAAAGTCAATATCACTTCGGTGAGCGATTTGAAAAGAGCGTTGGCAGGTGACGATGTTGATAAAATGGTAACTATCATTAATCCTGATGGCACCGAAGGAACCGTCACTCTTGGTGCACTCATGTTAGAATCTTATTTGTCATATCACGTATTTTCTAACTCATACGACTGGAATTCGTTGATTAGTCCGGTTTCTGCCGTGAATGATGCCTCTGAGTTTACGGGTGATTCAACCTGCTTGTATGATACTTATCTTATTGGTGCTATTATGCAATTGTCACGCAAGGGAAATGTATCAAACGTCCAATATGTGTTGAATGAGCAAGGAACTCCTGCCTATCTTGTTGCTGAGCGATCTAATGTGATGGCAAAGAATGGATATGTACATGAAATAGATGCTTGGCTTCCTATATGGAATCCTGAACAGACTGCTGTCACTTGGGATTTTGCAGCCAGCGCTTCTGTCAAATCAATCGTTGAGGCTGACCCGGATGGAGGATTGGATGTATATCAACCTAAAGAACCGGTTAGTTCAGAGGATATCATTAATATAGCCGGTAATGGAGATTTCTTGTATGAAAACACAGGCGTAACTCCCGGTAAGTATTTCTCAATCTCTTATGTAACTTGTACCAAGCAATGGGCGGATGCTTATAACCACGACCGTGTGAACTTCAACCTGGGATATATGGGATATATTTCAATGGAGACTCCGACCTTGGTACGCGGTAAGTATCGTGTTGAACTGGACTTCTTGTACAACTCGTTGACCCAACAGTTCATGAAGAATATGACCAACGGTAGTAATGGAGGTTTGATAAAAATGACGTTTGATGATGCTCATGAGCAGATGGCTTCTCCTTACACAACCATTGCCGAAACCAAGAATGGGGTCTATTCAACAGTCTTGTATGACGAGATTGAGTTTGAAGAGACAGGAAAGCACACTTTCAAATTTGTCATTATGGATCCGGCTGCTGCAACCAACAAGAACTTTACCTTGCAGTTTGACTGTATCCGATTTATTCCTATAACCGAATAAAACTAAGACTATATGAATAAGAATATAAAATGGTTAATGGTTTCGGCTGTAGCTTTCATTGGCTTGAACAGCTGTTCTGATGAGTGGGACAACCATTATGAAGACACTCTGATAGTGATGGAAAATGACTCCACGTTGAGTGAAGTACATTTGACTTCTGAGGCATTTTTGCAAGAGAATGCAGAGGAATTTGGAAGTATGTACAAATTCTTGCAAGAGAGTGGCATCTTTGAAGAGATGCGTCAGAAAGATTTGCTGCACACCCTGTTGGTGGTAAAGAATGATGCATTTTCTACTGAAACGGTAGAAGAGGGAGATACTGCCGCTCTTGTTCAGCTGGCACGTTCACATGTCTCAGATATCATGCTTCCGCCTTCCAACCTGTCTGACGGACAGCGTGTGATGATGTGGCACCAAAAGTTTGTGTCTGTTTCGTTGGACTCAACCAAGGTGTCTACTGATGTCAGCCGTATCTCTTTCAGTGGAAATGCTGTTAGCGAGGTTATCAAAACCGATAATGGATATATCTATGTGATTGACAAACTCATTTATACTCCGAAGTCATTGAAAGACCTGATTGAGGGCTTAAGCGATGACTACTCCATCTTTAAAGATTTGGTATTGTCTTCTGGAGGTCGTGAGTTTGATAAAGTACACAGTACTCCTATTGGAGTGGATGCTACCGGTAATACCATCTACGACTCAGTATTCATCTATACCAATGAATTCTTCGATGCCAAAAATTTCGACCTCAGTTCTGAATCATTGACTGCTACCGCTTTGATTTTCTCTGATGATGCCATCAACAAAGCCATGGCAACAGCAGATTCAGCATTGGAAGTATGGAATCAGACCGACCGTGACCGTGAAAAGTTGCGTCAATGGATTCTCGAGGTTGCTTTCTTCAACAAAGAGTATACAGCTGCTGATATGGAAACCTCTGCAGCCAGCAAGTTGACCTCTATCTATAATCGTGAATGGCGTACCAATGTACAGCAAGTCGATTTGGATAATGTTGAAAAAGTCTCTAATGGTGTGGCATATTATGTGAAAAACTTCAGAATACCCAACAACGTGCTGATGTATCGTCTGAAAGATTTCTATTATTACTACGAGAACTGCGACGACATTCAAAAGGATAAGTACTTCAAGGCTACTAACCTCTCTACATTCTCATGCAACACCGATGTGGCTGCTTGGACTCCGCTTGTTGGTGCATGGCCCGAAGTTGAAGACCGTGCATTGAATGCAAAGGTTGTTGATGCTTCATTGAATGGATATACGCTTGACTATATACCTTTGAAGCGTACACTCAACGAAGATGGCGGATATGTGCTCACTCCCTATCGTATCCCTCCCGGACCCTATCGTTTGGCTATGGGATTCAAGCAGAACTTGGGACTTGAGTTGCATGTATCCGTGTTGTTGGCTGATGCTGAAGGAAACATTATCAGCGAACCTTTGTTAGAGCCCTCTGTATTTACCGTGGGTTCGGCTACCACTTATCACTACGACCGTGGCGCAACGTTGAGCGATGCTTATCCCGAGGGATACAAGGAGATAATGAGTACACTGACCCACAGCAAGAAAGGTAACTATGATACAGATGGTGGCCCTGTTTACGATGAAATCGTTATCCCCGACTTGAAGGGTGATGGATCACCTACAGAGATTGCAATACGTGTTGAGTGTAAGAACCTGTCAGAAAAGACCAGCACCATGTTCCATCATTGGTGTCTTCGTCCCACTGCTGACAATTATTAATAGGTTTAATAAGTAGAATTATGAAAAAGAATAAAATCATAACAGCCTCTTTGTTGATGCTTGCTGTTGCTCCCATTGTTGCAGGTGCCGGTGCAGTTGCAATGCCTCAGAGCACCACTCAAGTAGAGGTAAAGAGCGAAGGTGTTTTGAAGGGAATTGTTTATGATGAACGTAAACAACCCGTGGCTGATGCCGTAATTTCATGCGGGGGGCGTACAGCACGTTCAGGAGCTGATGGTGCATTTGAACTTGTCGGTGTCAAACCCAATGCCGATTTGACTGTATGGAGTAATGGATATTATTCACAGACCATTCCGGTGAATGACCGTTCAGAGGTTGCAATCTTCTTGATAGCTGATAGCAAGTATGGCTATAATGAGTCAGCAGTCGAACCATTCGCTGCGGTAAAGAACGAAGCAATCCATGAAGATGGTAACTATAACTTGAACAAGAAGAACTTTGCATTGGGTTCAATGAGTGTAGAGAAGGCATTGCAAGGTGAAATCCCCGGTTTGTTGGTAACCAACAAGAGCGGTATGCCCGGTGAAGGAGCCTATCTGAACTTGCAAGGTGTGCGTTCGCTGTTGGCGGACAATGCTCCGTTGATTGTCATCAATGGAGTTCCCTATCTGCCCAACAAGAATGAATCATCCATGATTGCCGGCTATTCACGCTCAATCTTCCAGGGTTACAATGTACAAGATATCCAAAATATCACCGTACTGACCGGTGCTGAAGCTTCGTTGTATGGTTCTATGGGTTCAAATGGAGTCATTCTGATTGAAACTGACGGTGCCACTTCGGATGACATGAACACAAAGATTTCTTATTCAGGAATCTTTGGTGTAAACTTCAACGATGCCACGTTGCCGATGATGAATGCCAACCAATACAAGTCTTATTTGTCTGATATGGGTATGACCTATTATGACAATATGGAGACATTCTTCAGCAATTTCCCCTTCTTGCAAGATCCCAATTGCGCTTACAGTTATTTGTATAACAAGGATACAGATTGGCAGGACGAGATTTTCCGTAACAGTATGACACATGACCACTTGTTCCGTGTAGAGGGTGGTGATGCGATTGCCAAATACGATATCTCTTTGGGATATATGCGTAATGAAGGAACATTGAAGGGTACCAATTCAGACCGTTATAGCGTACAGATTAACACTAATGTGTTAGTGAGCAAGCAGTTTGAGATAGTGGCTTCTGTCGGTATGGCATATTTGACCGGTAAATACATGCCTCAAGGAATGGAGATGGAGACTAACCCCTTGTTGGCAGCCTATCGTCGCTCACCGGTTTTGAGTCCTTACAACAGCGATATGAATGGCAATTTGCTCGGTACCTATTCAAGTTACTATTTTGGTGCTAATACCGGTGATGACTTTGTTGTCAGCAATCCCCTTGCGATAGTCAATACATTGAATGCCGAGAACCATCAGTTTGATGTAAATGCCAAGGTTCAGCTCTCTTACAAGCCGAATCCCTATTTCTCTGCCAATGCTTTGGTTGGTCTCTACTATAATTATAATAAGGAAGAGACTTTTGTTCCGGGTATCAACAACAAAGACATTGTTCCTGCATTCGACCAATATGGTCGTGCTGAGAACAAGGTGATGATTGCTTCTTCAGAAGTGTATAACATCTTCACCAACTTCAACGCTGCTTATACCCGCAAGTTCGGTAGCAACCTGCTTAATGCCAAGATTGGTGCTCAGATTCTGACAACAAAGAACGAATACGATGCTGCCTCTTCGCGCAATACACCGAATGACTTCTATCAGAACCTGGGAGATGCTACAAACTCTATTGGCCGTTACATCCTTGGTTACAATAACGCTTGGAACTGGATGAGCTACTACCTGCATGCCGATTATACCTTCGACAACTTGGTGAAGGTGGGAGCCAATGTCTCTATGGATGGAGCCTCTTCTACAGGTAAAGATGCTCCCCGCATGGGATTCTTCCCCTCTGCCAGTGTTACATTGATGGCAAAGAACCTGAAGTTCTTGCAAGATGTTGAGGTGGTGAACAACCTGGACATCTATGCCAATTATGGTCTGACCGGTAACAGCCAGTATAGCTCAAAGTTAGGTAAATACTATTATGTGAGCAATCCCTATTTGGCAATCTCCGGTCTGGTTCGTGCCAATGTGCCCAATACGAAGTTGGAGTGGGAGAAAGACCTGCAGTTGTCTGTCGGTTTCAATGCCTCATTGCTCTACAACCGGTTGAATATGGGCTTGAAGTATTACAATACCCAGGCAACCGATGTATTGATGATTAGTCCCAACTCTTCAGCATACGGAACGGGACATTACTATAGCAACGATGGTGAGATTGCCTCTCAAGGCATAGAAGCTTCATTGAGTGTTACCCCCATCAAAACACGTGATTTCACTTGGACATTGGGTGGAAACATCGCCACTATCAACAACGAGGTGAAAGCGTTGGGTAAGGTAAACGAGACTCTTACCACCTTGAGCGATGGAGCAGAAATCATTACCCGGGTAGGTGAGAACCCCTATAGCTTCTACGGCTACAAGGCATTAGGCGTATTCTCAACAACTGAAGCTGCTGAAACAGCCCATAAGGGAGTTGCCAGTCTGGTTAACAAAAATGGCGTAGCCTATAAGGCTGGTGACATACATTACGAAGACCGTAACTCAGATGGTATCATCAATGACAAAGACAAGCAAGTGTTGGGTTCTGCAACTCCCGATTTCTATGGAAGTTTCTACAACCATTTGCAGTATAAAGGTTTCGCTCTCGACTTGACTTTTGTCTATTCAGTCGGAAATGAGGCTTACAATGCTGTACGTCGTGTCACCGAGTCTTCCAGCGATTTCAGCAATCAGAGTCAGGCTGTGATTCGTCGTTGGAACATGGAAGGACAGATTACCGACATGCCCCGTGCCCAATGGAACGATGTGGTGGGTAACAACGACTTCTCAAGCCGTTGGGTTGAAGATGCTTCTTACCTGAAGTTGCGTGATATCACATTCAGCTATACTTTCAACAAGCCTGTATGGAATTTCTTCCAAGGTGGAACGTTGTATGTGACAGGGCAGAACCTGTTTAACTTCACCAAGTATTTAGGTCTTGACCCCGAAACTTCTTATTCTTACAGTGAAGTGATGCAGGGTGTCGACTATGGTAAGTTGGCAATGCCTAAGTCTGTAAAAGTAGGTGTTAACTTGAAATTCTAAAAAACGTATGACGATGAAATTAATTAAAAAGATAGCATATCCCTTTGCCGCTGTTTGTTTGGCAATGGGAGCCGTAAGTTGTGACGATTTCTTTGAGCCCGAGACTGAAGATATGCTCGATGGTGACAACTATATGGCAGAGCAGACCGAGATGTATACCGGCTTTTTGGGAATCATGAGCCGGATGCAGGCAGTGGGTGACAAGGCAATCTATCTGACAGAGACGCGTGGCGAACTGTTGGAACCGACTACCTATTCAACCTCCGATCTGATTGCTTTGTACAATTACAATGATGATCTTACCGGAAATCCTTATGCCGACCCTGCCGGATATTACGATGTGATTATTGCATGTAACGATTATCTTGCCAACATCCGCGAGTTTGGAAAGATGTATCCCGAGTTGTGGGATGAGAAATATTCCGATGGTCTGATCAGTTCGACTCTTCGTGTCAAGGTTTGGGCATACCTGACTTTGGCTGAAATCTATGGTCAGGCATTGTGGTTCAACGACCCCATTACCGAGATTCAAGACCTTACCGATACCGATAAGTTCCAGCTTCTTGACATTGACGGAGTGGTAGACTCTTGTCTCTATCTGATGGATTATGGTTACGACGGTGTACCCAGCAACCTCGTCTTCTCGTGGTATAACTGGTTAGACCCCGACAACGCTTCAGGAACCCAGCAATACCGTTTCTGGGACTATATGGTACCTGCTTATGAAGGACTCTATGCCAAGTTGGCTTTGTGGAAGGGAGCAGCTCTGCAGGCTGCCGGAAATGCGGAAGAGGCAAACGTCTATTATGAACAGATAGTAGACATGTTGGCTGAAACAATTAACCAACACATGCTGACGGTAGCCAAGGATGAGTGGAATCGTGGTCAGCTTTCAGCTCCTCGTAATAAGGTTTGGAAATCAGAACAGCCTGCTGACTATCAGGCAGTATCTGTGTTGCAATACGACTACGAAAACAACCAGACCAACAGCCTGATGAAGCACTTCAATACGCAGTATCCCAATGAATACCTGCTTCGTCCCTCTGCCATCGGCATGGCACGTTGGAACGATGCCACATTCAACCCCGGTGGTGCCGATTTCGCCGATGACCGTTACAACGAGAACTTTACAGAAGTCGAGCCCGGTTCCGGTGAATACTACGTGTCACTCTATGTGCGCGATGCTCAGCAACCCTATCAGGATGATACCTATATCTACCTGTTCCGTGCTGACGAGTATCACTTCTTCTTGATAGAGGCTTTGAACAATTTGGGACGCTTCAAAGAGGCTGAGGTGCTGATGAATGCAGGTATCTCCAACTTTGCAGATGTTGTCAATGGTGTTAAAACAGAAGATGGCTGGATTGCTTTGCAGCAGTCTACCGGTCTGTTCTCTGAGTTCTCATACTTGTGGATTGGTAATGCAACAGGTACAGCCGGAACAGCAGCGAAGTATTCTAATGACGGTATCCGTAACTCCATCTTCTTGAAGAACCGTACATTCAAGGCTGACGATGAGACTGCAACACCTCAAGAAGACAAGAAGTTCAATGACTGCGCTCTTGCCGACGAGTATATGCTTGAGTTTGCAGTAGAGGGAAAGACTTATCCCGCTTTGATTCGTCTTGCCAAGCGTTGGAATGACTATTCAATCGTTGCCGACCGCGTATCAGCCAAGTATGGCGAGCGTGCTTCAGAGATTCATGCCAAGATTATGGCAGGTGGATATTGGGTTCCTTGGGATTTGCAACTTGGTACGACTGACAACAACGAAGCAGAATAAGAGCGAGTGGTTAGAATTTGAATGATAAGAAGGTCTGAAAGTTCATGGCGTAGAGTAGAACCCTGCGTCGGAGCTTTCAGGTCTTCTTTTTTTTGTTTGTAAAACCAACTAAATGATATGACACATGAAAAATAGTTTTGTTTATTTAAGTATGGCAGTAGCCCTTTGCTTGGGTTCATGCCAGCGCGATGCCGAAAGTGCCATCGACCGTAAAGCATTGTTGGAACGCAACAATCCCCAAGTAACAGCATTCGACACCTTGTCTTCTCTGACAGTGGGTAACGGAGGTTTTGCTGTGACTGTGGATGCTTCGGGGTTGCAGACATTCCCTCGTGAGTATTCAAAAGGAGTACCTTTGGGCACTCAGAGCGACTGGGGCTGGCACAGTTTTGCCAATCCCGACAAGTTGCTCCACAGCGAGACACTGAAAGATTACGACTACCATGGCACTCCTGCCCCCTATGCCGTACAGTTCAACGAGCCGGGTCGCCAGCGCGATGCTGCCAACTGGTATCGTGTCAATCCCCACCGTCTCCATTTGGGTATTGTGGGACTTGAGTTGCCTGAGGGATGCGGCATGGAAGCTTTCACCGATGTGCATCAGACCCTCGACCTGAAGACCGCAAAGATTGTCAGCACCTATAAGCTGAATGGCAATCCGGTGAGCGTTGAGACTGTTTGTCATCCCCAACGCGATGTGCTTTCAGCAACCGTAGCTGCCACCGAACCTGTCTCTTTGAAACTCTGCTATGCTTATCCGACCGGTGCCCATTGCGACGATGCGTGCAACTGGAATGCCAATGACAAGCATACCACCACGTTGCATTCAAGCGATTCAAACAGAGTCGTGTTGAAGCGCGTCATTGACGAAAGCATCTACTACGTTGCACTTGAGTGGGAGGGCGAAGCCGAATTGGTCGAGAAGTCAGCCAACTATTTTGTGCTGAATGCCAAGCAAGATACCCTGAAGTTCTCTTGTGAATACCTGCTTGACGAACCCAATTCCGAGCATGTGTTACCTTTCTATATGGAAAGTGCTGCCGCCAGTGAAGCTTATTGGACCAAATTCTGGTATGGAGGTGGTATGGTTGACTTCTCTGCATGTACCGACCCCCGCGCACCTGAGCTGGAACGCCGCGTAGTGCTCAGCCAATACCTGATGGCAGTTCAGGCTGCCGGTAATACACCCCCGCAAGAGACCGGACTTACCTATAACTCATGGTTCGGAAAGTTCCATTTGGAGATGATATGGTGGCATCAGTCACACTTCCCTCTGTGGGGACATCCCGAATTGCTTGAGCGTACCTTAGGCTGGTATCATCGTGCCGAGCCCGTAGCCCGTCAGATTGCCCAACGCCAAGGTTTTGAGGGTATCCGTTGGATGAAGATGACCGACCCCGATGCCATGGAGGCACCCTCTAAGGTGGGCAGCTTCCTCATTTGGCAACAGCCCCACCTCATCCATTTGGCAGAGTTGGTTTACCGTACCACCAACGACGAGGCGGTGCTCAAGAAGTACTATGACCTGATTCAGAAGACGGCTGAATTCATGTATTCATTTGCAACTTACGACTCCATTAACGACCGTTACATCCTCAAGGGAATCATTGCAGCCCAAGAGACACTGCGTGCTTCTGAAAATGTCAATCCGCCCATGGAACTCTCAAGCTGGCATTATGGTTTGAGTACCGCCCAATTGTGGCGTGAGCGCATGGGAGAACCTCGCGTGGCTGAGTGGGACACACTGTTGGCTAAACTCTCTCCGTTGGCAAAAGATGCTGAGGGTAAACTCTACCTGGCTTCTGAGGATGCAACAGACTCGTACACCAACATCCGTTTCATTTCTGACCATCCGGCAGTAACCGGTGCCTTGGGCATGTATCCCGAGAGCCGTCTGCTCGACAAGGAGACGATGAACAACACCATCGACAAGATTTTTGAGGTGTGGAACTGGGATGAAACTTGGGGTTGGGACTATCCGATGATAGCCATGTGTGCCGCCCGTGTGGGTGAACCGGAGAAAGCCGTTGATGCCCTGTTGATGAAAAACCGCACCAACACTTGCCTGGTTAGCGGACACAACTACCAAGACAAGCGCTTGCGCCTTTACCTGCCGGGTAACGGAGGTCTGCTGACAGCTATTGCCGTGATGTGTGCCGGTTGGGATGGATGTACGGAAGATACACCCGGTTTCCCTAAAGACGGAACATGGGATGTGAAGTGGGAAGGCTTGTTGCCTATGCCTTAAACAATTGTCAATTAATTGAGAAGACCGACAATGAAGAAATTCTTTGCTATAGCCGGTGCCCTCCTGGTGGGGGGCACACTGGCATTCTCTGCACCGAGTGGTGAGCGCACCTTACGCTATACACCCGATGGTGAAGACTTTGTGATTGTCAATGGCGACCGCAAGTTTACCCGTGCATTGTATGGAGGTCATTCAGGGTTCCGGGTAGAGACCGGTGATGTTCCCGAGTTTGCCCTCTATCTGCCCCGCATGGGTGGAAATCTCACCTTCTCGCTGAAGGTTGGCGAACAGGTGTTGCCCTTGAGTGCAGCCAAACATATCGAGTGCCGCTATCGTCCGGGCATGCGCATCTATCATATTACCGACCCCCTCTTGGGTGACGGAAGTATAGATATCTCCGTATTGGCTCTGATGGACGAAGATGCCGGTGTATGGAAAATCTCATCCGTGGGATTGCCCAAGAAAACCACCCTACATTGGCGTTTTGGTGGAGTTGCCAACAAGCGTTTCAGCCGCGAAGGAGACATGGGTGTCGACCGTGCCGACTGTTTCTACCTGCTCCCTGAGTACTGCAAGGACAATGAGTACACACTTGATGAGCACAACTTTGCAGTGAAGTCAATCAAAAACAAGTACGGACAATACACCGTTCACGGATTCTTCCCAAAGGGTGCCCGCCATCAAGTGGTGGGGCTGGATGGAGATGTATCCGCTCCGGTGTTGGAGGGATACTGCAGCCTGAAAGCCAAGAAGCAGACCGACAGCTACATCAAGTTGGGACTGTCGGCTGATGGAGCAGCCATTGCCCAGGCTTTTGCCAAAGCCGAACAACAACGTGCCGAGCTGGCAAGCCGTATCCGGTTTGTTACCCCCGACCCCTATTTCAATACGATAGGTGGAGCCTTGGCTGTCGCTGCCGACGGTGTATGGGATGGAACCACCTGGTTACATGGAGCCATCGGTTGGCGTATGCCGTTGGCTGGCTGGCGTGCTGCCTATGCCGGAGATGCGTTGGGATGGCACGACCGTGCCCGCACTCACTTCAATGCCTATGCAGCTTCGCAGGTGACAGACATTGAGCCGGTATATTCCCATCCGATGCAAGACTCTACCCTCAATCTTGCCCGTGCGGTGAAAAAGTGGGGCACGCAGATGTATAGCAACGGCTATATCTGCCGCAACCCCAACCGGAACAACCAGATGCACCACTATGACATGAACCTCAACTACATGGATGAGCTCTTGTGGCACCTTCAGTGGACGGGCGATTGGGACTATGTGCGTGAGATATGGCCCGTCATCGAACGCCATCTGGCATGGGAGAAGCGTAACTTCGACCCCGATGGTGACGGATTGTACGATGCCTACTGTTGCATCTGGGCGAGCGATGCCCTTTATTACAATGGAGGAGCTGCCACACACGCCACCGCCCTTAACTATCGCGCCAACCGCATTGCTGCCCGTTTGGCAGAGGGGTTGGGTATGCCTGAAAAGGCACGCCTCTATGCCGAAGAGGCGGCTCGCATCTATCGTGCCATCGACGAAACCCTGTGGATGGAGGATAAAGGCGTGTGGGCAGAGTGTAAGGACCTGATGGGGCTGCAACGCTTGCACAAGAGTCCTGCCGTGTGGACCATCTACCACTCGATAGACAGCGAAGTGGGTTCACCGCTCCAACGTTATCGCGCTACCCAGTACATCGATCGTGAGATTCCCCACATCCCTGTAGTGGCTGACGGCTTGGATGCCAAGGCTGACGGGTTGGGATTTGACCAATATGCAACCATCTCTACGACCAACTGGCAGCCTTATGCCTGGAGCATCAACAATGTGGCGTTTGCCGAAGTCATGCATACCGCTTTGGTCTATTGGATGGCAGGACGCTATGAAGAGGGTTACCACCTTTTGAAGAGCTCCATGCTTGACGGTATGTATCTGGGTGGAAGTCCCGGAAACTTCGGACAGATTTCACACTACGATGTGGCACGTGCCGAGTGTTACCGCGACTTTGGTGACCCGGTGGGAGTTGCCTCGCGCGTATATATACAAGGATTATACGGTGTGATTCCTAACCGTCTCGACGGAGACCTGTTGCTTCGTCCCGGATTCCCGAAGAGTTGGAACGAGGCTTCGTTGAAGACCCCCGATTTGGCTTACTCTTTCGTGCGCAAGGGCACTGCCGATAGCTATCACGTAGAGCTTGACCAGGCATTCGGCGTTGAACAGCTGCGCTTGCAGGTACGGGCTTTCCGCGACAAGTTGCAGGTGCGCGTAAACGGAAAACCCGTTGAGTGGAAACCGCTGGTCGATGCCGTGGCATGTCCGATGGTGGAGGTGCTGATTCCTGCCAAGGACCTCTATACCTTTGACATCGAATTGACTTGGGAAGGCAATCCGATAAAAGATGGAAGTGAAGTCTCCGGGCGAAACATCCATACCGGCAACCGCACGTATACCCACCAGGGACAGATGACCTGGATTGAACCGGAGCAGGCGGTGAAACCCGGCAGTGAATTGATGCCGCAAGCCCAATTGGCTATGTTCGATTCACAATTTGAACATGTGAAGCCGGGTCAGCTTGAGCCGGTTGATATGTCGGGCTATGTAAACGATTCGTTGACCAATCTTTTCCAGCCGCGCTACTTCTCACCCCGTCCGCAGCGTACCACGTTGCAGATACCCGTGCAAGGCATCGGTGAGTGGTGTCATCCCAAAGCTACATTTGAGCTGAACGATGCCGCCCTCCGGAAGGCAGACACGTTGCGCACCTCATTGGGAGTGCCCTTCTTGACCCCCACTGAAGGAAACAATGTGATGTTCACTACCTTGTGGGACAACTTCCCGTCGAAAAACACGGTGCAACTTTCAGGTAAGGCCTCGCGTGCCTATCTGCTGATGGCAGGTAGCACCAATGCTATGCAGAGCCAGATAGAGAATGCAGTGGTGAGGGTCTGCTATGTCGATGGCAGTGCCGATTCGCTGCTGTTGGTCAATCCGCACACTTGGTGTCCCATTGAACAAGATTTCTATGACGACGGACTGGCATTCAGCCTGAAGGCACGCCGACCTTATCGTCTGCATCTGCCTACCGGTATGGTCAGTCGTACCCTGAGTGCCGAATTGACCCGCAAGGAGCAAGAGGCTGCCCATTCAGTGGATTTGAACAGTACGGGCATCTTCGGCAATGTGCTTGAGGGAGGTGCCGGTATCCTCTTTGACCTGCCTTTGCAAGCCGGGAAAGAGTTGAAGCATCTCGAGGTAGAGGCACTTTCAAACGATGTGGTCATCGGGTTGGTAGGAGTTACCTTGCAGCGTCCCGAATAACCGGATATTTTTACCGGCAGATAAGGTGCCGGTAGCCGATGTTGAGGCACGGATTTTCCGCATTGCTCGCGCAATATGAAGAATCCGTGCCTCTTTTTTTGTGATGTGAAGCAGGATGTACCAGGCTCTTGTCTTTTTCTCCTCCCATATTCCTCACATGGGCAGGAGAATTTTTATCTTGTCCTCCTGAAAAGTTTGTTTATAGGTTTTGAATGTGTGTTTATAGGCTTTGAACAGGTGTTTATAAGCTTTGAATACATATTTATAAGCTATAAATAAAAAAAAGAGGAGGGGCAGCATTGTTTTTCTGCTTGATTTTTGTATTTTTGCAAAGGAGGGGGATAAAATGTTCCTCTTTTTGAAAAACAAACACGACTATGGCAAAATACATCAAGCAGGAAGTACCCGATTTTGCGGGGAATGGAGAATCAAAAGTGTATTACCGCTTGCAGCGCGAACTGCATTTCACCGGTGATGAGTTTGTAAAATGGATATGCAAGTCGCACACCGGCAATGAAGGGGTGGTGCTGAGCGTATTGCAACAGGTGGGCGAGGGGCTTGCCGACCTGTTGGGACACGGACATGCCGTGACCATAGATGGTATTGGTACTTTTCATGCCGCCATCGGTGTGAAGCAAGGTAAAGAGGTTGACTCGCTGGTTGAAGGCGAGAGCGAGCGTAATGCCCAAAGTCTGCAGGTGACAGGGGTAAACTTCAGGGCAGACAAGAAACTGGTGAGCAAAACCAACCAATGGTGCCGGCTTGAACGGGGCGGTACCCGACGTTTGCGACATATACAAAGCACCCGCGACGAACGGCTGCAGTTGGCACTCGGCTATCTCGATACCCATGGGATGATGCGTCTGGCTGACTATGTGACGTTGACCGGACTTTCGCGTACAGCGGCTTCTCTTGAGCTGAAGGAGTTTCGTCTCGACCCTTCAACGGGAATAACCTTCAAGGGGCGAGGGACACATAAAGTATATGTAAGGCGGAAAGAAGATTAAACAATGTGATAAAACATTACAATCGCTGATTTGCAGAAATAAGTCGGAGGCTGTGATAATACAGCTTGTAGTGTGTAGGGCGAACCTGTTTTTATGTTATAAAACATCTTTTCGCACTTTCACCGGATAAATTTGTTTGGAGAACAAAAAAAAAGGTTTTAATCTTTGGTCTTTAGCAAAAAAAGAAGTAGCTTTGAAGTCTGTAAAATACGTTAAACGTAAAATAATAAAATTAAATATAAAACCTTAAAATAGAAACTATGAGTTACTTGCGATTTGACAGAACACTCATGACGAACTTGGAGGAGAGTCTGCAACGGGAAATCCTCCGGACCAATCGTTCGGGTGCATATCACAGTTCCACGATAGTGGATTGCAATACTCGGAAGTATCATGGTCTGCTGGTTGTGCCGATTCCCGAATTGGACGACGAGAACCATGTGCTTTTGTCTTCACTCGATGAAACGGTCATCCAACACGGTGCCGAGTTCAATTTGGGGCTGCACAAGTATGGCGGAAACAACTACAGTCCTAACGGACACAAATACATCCGTGAATTTGAGTTAGAGAAAGTTCCCACTACCTATTATCGTGTAGGAGGAGTAATCTTGAAGAAAGAGAAGGTGTTTGTTCACCATGAAAACCGGATTCTCATCCGCTACACGTTGGTAGAGGCACATTCGGCAACCTTGCTCCGTCTTCGTCCGTTCTTGGCATTCCGCAGTGTGCGCCAGTATACCCACGAGAATGCCCAGGCGAGTCGCGACTATCAGCTGGTAGAGAATGGAATCAAGACCTGCATGTATCCCGGCTACCCCGATTTGGTGATGCAACTGAACAAGAAGAACGAGTTCCACTATCAGCCTGACTGGTACAGGGGGCTGGAGTATCCGAAAGAGCAGGAGCGCGGCTATGCCTTCAATGAAGACCTCTATGTGCCCGGATATTTTGAAGTGGAGATAAAGAAAGGCGAGAGTGTTGTCTTCTCGGGCGGATTGGTAGAAACCAAGAGCCGTAGCCTGAAAAAGACGTTTGAAGATGAAGTGGAAGCACGCTCACCGCGTGACAATTTTTATCATTGCCTGGTCAATGCCGCCCATCAGTTCCACAACAAACAGGGCAACCGCAACTACATTTTGGCAGGATACCCTTGGTTCAAGTGTCGTGCCCGCGACATGTTTATCTCTTTGCCCGGACTGACGCTGGCTATCGATGAGGTCGATGAGTTTGAAAATGCCATGGAGACAGCCCGTGTAGGCATAGAAAACTTCATGGAAGAGCGGAATGAGGATTGTAAGATATATGAAATGGAGCATCCCGACGTGCTCTTATGGGCAGTGTGGACGATGCAGCAATATGCCAAGGAGGTCTCGGCAAAGAAGTGTTGGGAAAAATACGGCAAGCTGCTTGAATCCATCATAGACTACATCTCTACGGGAAAACATCCCAACCTCTTCTTGCACCAGAACGGACTGCTCTATTCAAATGGTACCGAGCATGCCGTAACGTGGATGAATTCGACTGTAGCCGGACGCCCGGTAGTGCCACGTACCGGATATATTGTAGAGGTCAATGCCCTTTGGTATAATGCCTTGAAGTTTGTTGCAAACTTGATGGATAACAACGGACGTTCGCCCGAAGCCGTATCGTTGGAAGAGTTGGCTGAGAAGGTGAAAGAGTCGTTTGTAGAGACATTCCTCAACGAATATGGCTACCTGTTTGACTATGTAGACGGCTACATGATGGATTGGAGTGTACGCCCGAACATGATATTCACTGTAGCGTTTGACTACTCTCCGTTAGATGCCCGTCAAAAGAAAGGGGTGTTGGATATCGTCACCAAGGAGTTGTTGACTCCGAAGGGACTCCGTTCGTTGAGTCCGAAGAGCGGCGGCTACAACCCCAACTACGTGGGTCCGCAAAACCAGCGCGACTATGCCTATCACCAAGGGACCGCTTGGCCCTGGTTGGCAGGCTTCTATTTCGAAGCGTATCTGCGCATTTACAAGATGAGCGGTCTCTCGTTTGTTGAGCGTCACATGATTGGATATGAAGATGAGTTGGGGCAACATTGCATTGGCTCCATCCCCGAATTGTTTGATGGGAATCCACCGTTCAAGGGAAGGGGGGCTGTCTCTTTTGCCATGAATGTGGCAGGAATCTTGAGAACGTTGAACCTGTTAAGTAAATACAACTCATAAAAAAAGGAGGAACCTATATGAAAGTTTTAATGTTTGGATGGGAATTTCCTCCCAAAATATTAGGTGGTCTTGCTGTTGCCTCTTACGGTATCACGAAAGGATTGAGCGTGCAAGGCGACGTTGAAACCACTTTCTGTCTCCCCAAACCTACCGGTGAGGAGGAGAAGTTCTTGAACATCATCGGAATGAATCAGGTGCCCATCGTATGGCGCGATGTTGACTATGGCTACCTGCAGTCGCGCTTGCCGGGCTATATGTCGCCCGAGCAGTATTATGCATTCCGCGACCACATCTATGCCGACTTCTCATACATGCACGTCAACGACCTTGGCTGTATGGAGTTTGCCGGTGGATATCCCCAAAACCTTCACGAGGAGATCAACAACTACTCGATTATAGCCGGTGTGGTGGCACGCCAGCAACAGTTTGACATTATACATGCCCATGACTGGTTGACCTATCCGGCAGGAGTGCATGCCAAGATGGTGAGCGGGAAACCCCTCTGCATCCATGTGCATGCAACAGATTTTGACCGCTCGCGTGGTAAGGTGAACCCCACTGTATACTCTATCGAGAAGAATGGTATGGACCATGCCGACTGTATCATGTGTGTGTCGGAGCTGACCCGCCAGACCGTCATCCACCAATATCACCAAGACCCGCGCAAGTGTGTGGCAATGCACAATGCCGTTTATCCGTTGTCACAGGAGTATCAGGATATTCCCCGCGTAGAGCATCCCAAAGAGAAAGTGGTAACCTTCTTAGGACGTATCACTATGCAGAAGGGACCTGAGTATTTTGTTGAGGCAGCAGCGCTGGTATTACAGCGTACACGTAACATCCGTTTTGTGATGGCAGGTTCGGGAGATATGTTGGATGCTATGATAAACTTGGCTGCAGAACGGGGAATTGCCGACCGTTTCCATTTCCCGGGATTCCAACGTGGAAAACAAGTGTATGAAGCATATAAGAACAGTGACGTGTTTGTGATGCCCTCGGTGTCTGAACCATTTGGTATTGCTCCTTTGGAGGCGATGCAGTGTGGTACGCCTTCCATCATTTCAAAACAGTCGGGCTGCGGTGAAATCCTTTCAAATGTCATCAAGGTAGACTATTGGGATATCAATGCCATGGCTGATGCCATCTATTCTATCTGTACCAATCCCTCGCTTTTCAAATTTTTGCAGGAGGAGGGAAAGAAAGAGGTCGACGGCATCACTTGGGAAAAGGTGGGGCAGAGACACCGTGTCATTTACGATGAGTTAATAAGAAAGTATCAATAATAATCAGGAGAAAGAAGGAATATCCGCTTCAGACAGGGGTGAAAGGTCTATTCCGCCGGCAAAGAAGTATAGCTTGCTGACAACTCCATAAACTCCCGAGTAAAGCGATAAAACCATAAACTCCACAAAAAGGAAATAACAATGAAAACCATTTGTCTATATTTTGAAATACATCAGATTATCCATCTGAAACGCTATCGTTGCTTTGACATCGGTCGTGACCATTACTACTATGATGACTATGAGAACGAACGCAGCATTACAGATATTGCCGAGCGCAGCTACATCCCTTCGTTGACCACGCTGATAGAAATGGCAAAGGTGAATAACGGAGCATTTAAGGTGGCTCTTTCACTGTCGGGCGTGGGACTGGAGCAGCTTGAAATCTATGCACCTCGTGTAGTGGAACTGTTGCACGAACTGAATGACACCGGATGCTGCGAATTTTTGTGTGAACCTTATTCACATGGTCTGTCATCGTTAGCTAACGAAGAGTGCTTCCGTGAAGATGTAGAACGCATGCGGGTGAAAATCAAACAGATGTTCGGCAAAGACCCCAAGGTGTTCCGCAACTCCAGCCTGATATACTCAAACGAGATTGGTGCCATGGTTGCCGATATGGGATTCAAGGGTATGCTCACTGAAGGCGCCAAACATGTGTTGGGATGGAAGAGTCCCCACTATCTCTATCACTGCGCTTACAACAACAAGCTGAAATTGTTGTTGCGTGACTTCAAGTTGTCTGACGACATCAGCTTGCGTTTCAACAATCCCGACTGGAGTGAATATCCGCTCTTTGCCGATCGCTACATCGGCTGGATTGACGAACTGCCAGAAGAGGAGCAGGTTATCAATATCTTTATGGAATTGTCGGCATTGGGCATCTCACAACCCTTGTCATCAAACATCCTGGAGTTTTTGAAAGCATTGCCGGCATGTGCCAAAGAGAAAGGAATCACATTTTCTACGCCTTCGGAGGTAATAGCCAAGTTGAAATCGGTAGACCAACTGGATGTGCATTACCCCATGTCGTGGGTAGACGAGGAACGCGACATCAGTTGCTGGCTGGGTAACGTGATGCAGCGTGAAGCCTTTGACAAACTTTACAGTGTGGCTGAGCGCGTACACCTCTGCACCGATCGACGTATCAAGCAAGACTGGAGCTACATGCAGGCGAGCAACAACTTCCGTTTCATGACAACCAAAAACACGGGTATCTGGTTGAACAGAGGTATCTATGACTCTCCGTTTGATGCCTTCACCAACTATATGAACATCTTGGGTGACTTCATCAGTCGGGTGAATTCGCTTTATCCTGTAGAGATGGACAACGAAGAGTTGAATGCACTGCTCACTACCATCAAAAACCAGGGAGAAGAACTGGAAGTATTGCATAAAGAGATAGACAAGTTGCAGGCAAAACTTGCCAAAGTGTCTCCGAAAAGTGAACCGGTGAAGAAAGAACCGGCTGTCAAGAAGAGTGCAGCCAAGCCGGTGGCAGCAAAGAAAACTGCTGCGAAGAAGACCAAGAAGGCATAATAAAGCTTGAGCTTAATTTTTGTTTTAGAAATATTGTAGAAAGAGTGATTGTCGGGAATGGGGGAGACCCTGATTCCCGACAATCGTTTTTTTTCAAGAAGGAAGGAACATGCCTATGCCCCGCTGGGAAGCAATGAACGCTCCTCCCACAACCCGGTTACCGATGTAGAATACGGCACTCTGTCCGGGGGTGATGGCTGAGGCTTCTTTCCCGAAAGTTACCAACCAGCGTCCGTCAGCCTCGGGGACAGGCTGGATTTTGCAAGGGAGAGGGGTGCTGCGGTAACGGATGCGGACGCTCAGTTCGGCGTCGGCATCGAAAAACTCATCGGCATTGGTGTATTTGAGTTGTTCGACAAGCATGTGACGGGTCAGCAGTTGTTCGGCATCCCCCAACATTACCGTATTTTTGGATGGATTAAGTTTCAATACATAAGCAGGTTTCCCTAAAGCAATTTCCAAGCCTTTGCGTTGTCCGACGGTGTAGTAGGGGAATCCTTTGTGGCTGCCTAATTTGACTCCTTCGGCATTTACAAATTGTCCGGGTCCGATGCGCGAGTCAATGTCGGGGCAGTGGGTGCGGAGGAAGTCGCGGTAGTCTCCGGAAATGAAACACACCTCCATGCTCTCACCCTCATTGGCTTTGAGGGTGTACCCTTTGTTGCGCAGGTAGTCGCGCACTTGTTGTTTGGTTTCTCCTCCCAAGGGGAAAAGGGTGCGTTGTAGCACCTCTTCACTCAGTTGCCACAAGAAATAGCTTTGGTCTTTTCGCGGGTCATCGCCCGTAACCAAGTAGCGATGGTTGTCTTTCTCAATTACCTGTACGTAGTGTCCGGTAGCCCAGTATTGGCAATGTAACTTGTCTGCCCATTCGTTCAGAATGCGGAACTTGAAGAGCGGATTGCACATGACACAGGGGTTGGGAGTGCGCCCGTTCAGATATTCATCAATGAAGTTTTGTACGATTACCTTCTTGAATTGATTACGTTCATCTACCGTATAGTGTTCGATTCCCATCCGGTGGGCAAGTTGTTGGGCTTCCAATGGTTCGTCACCCCATACCCACATGGTCAGTCCTATCACTTCATATCCTTGTTCCATCAACATCAGGCAGGTGGCTGTGCTATCTATGCCGCCACTCATACCTACCAATACGCGTTCTTTCATCCTATAACATATGTTTAACAGAAAGCAAAATTACAAATATTTCTTGGATAACGAGTGTTTTCTCGGCAGAAAGCAGTAACTTTGCACTCAGAAAAAAGATGAAGGGGTGTTACAGCGTATGCTGTCAGACCCTTATGGTATCTCTGATAGGAACATTCCTATCCAGAGAAACGATTAAGGATAACAATTTAAAAACGAGATGCAACAGAAAACGACTCCAACAGAATTGGGTACGCAGAGTATACGCAAATTGCTTACTCAGTATGCCGTACCGGCAATCATAGCCATGACGGCTTCTTCACTATACAACATGGTAGACAGCATTTTTATCGGGCAAGGAGTAGGTCCGCTCGCCATATCAGGTTTGGCTGTTACCTTTCCATTAATGAACCTGTCGGCGGCATTTGGTGCTATGGTAGGTGTGGGAGCTTCTACGTTGCTTTCGGTCAAGTTAGGGCAAAAAGATTATGGCATGGCACAACAGATATTGGGTAATGTAGTCACCATGAATACCATCATTGGCGTTGTCTTCGGTATATTGATGTTGGCTTTTATTGACCCTATCCTTTACTTCTTTGGTGCCAGCGAGGCAACCATCCCTTACGCACGTGACTTTATGGAGATAATCTTGTCGGGCAATGTCGTTACTCACATGTATCTGGGACTGAACGCCATGCTTCGTTCTGCCGGACACCCTAAAAAGGCGATGTATGCCACAATAGGCACGGTTGTCATCAATATTATACTCGCCCCCCTATTTATATATGCGTTTGACATGGGTATCAGGGGGGCAGCGCTTGCAACCGTGCTTGCACAATTGATAGCTCTTTGCTGGCAATTCAAGATTTTCAGTAATAAAAATGAGTTGATACACCTTAGAAAAGGAACTTTCGGTTTGCGAAGAAAGATTGTGTCAAACTCATTGTTCATCGGACTTTCACCTTTCTTGATGAACTTGTGTGCCTGCCTTGTTGTTATCCTCATCAACAAAGGATTGCAGGAACATGGTGGCGATATGGCTATAGGGGCATACGGCATAGCTAACCGCGTTGTGTTTTTCTTCGTAATGATTGTGATGGGACTCAACCAGGGCATGCAGCCTATAGCAGGATACAACTACGGAGCGCGTCAGTTTGACCGTGTAAATCGTGTGATGAGACTCACTATCTATGCTGCAACGCTGGTTACGACGGCAGCCTTTCTTACCGGTCTGCTTATCCCGGAATGGGTGGCACGAGCCTTTACCACCGATGCAGAACTTATTAGTCAAGCGTCTCATGGCTTGTGCCTATTGGTGCTGGCCTTCCCTATCGTTGGTTTCCAAATGGTGACGGTTAACTTCTTTCAAAGTATAGGTAAAGCTAAAATCAGCATCTTCCTTTCGCTCACCCGACAGTTGCTGTTTCTCGTTCCGATGTTGCTGATATTGCCTCGTTTCTTTGGACAGAATGGAGTTTGGATGGCTGCTCCTATCAGTGATACGCTGGCTTCGGTGCTGGCAGGATGGATGTTACTGAGGCAATTCAAGAAGTTTAAGGAGGACACTGTAAATTCACTTTGACGATGTTTCAACCTTTAGTCGAGAAAGAAAATCAACTGATGCTTGAATGATTACCCGCATTAAGAACCAACAAATATAAACTATGGATAAATATTTTATCAATATCGGGCGCCAGCTTGGCAGTGGAGGAAAATGTATCGGACAGATGCTTGCCCGCGAATTGGATATCCCTATCTATGACCGCACGCTGATTGACACTGCAGCTAAGGAGAGTGGCTTCTGCAAGGAGATTTTTGAGAAGAAGGATGAGGAGAAAGGAGTAATCTCAAAATTGTTTGAAGTTATCCCGTTCATTGGCGATAATATGTATAATAACTGTTTGAGTGATGAGTCGCTATTCAAGATTCAGAGCGATGCCATTCGTCATCTTAGTGAGAAGGGTTCGTCTATCTTTGTAGGGAGGTGTGCCGATTATATTTTACGCGAAGAACCGAACTGTTTCAATATCTTCATTACGGCAGATAAGACGGAACGTATCTCCCGCATTTGCGAACGGCATCCGGAATTGACCGTAGAACAAGCATGTGCTTTCATGGAAAGGGCTGACAAAAAGCGTGCCTCATACTATAACTATTATAGTGGCAGGGTCTGGGGACATGCAGAAAACTATCACCTATGCATCAATTCGTCAGTACTTGGCATGGAGGGAACTGTGCTTCTTATCAAACGCTTTGTAGAAGAACGTATGTCGTAAAAGCTTTATCTATCGGGTGTAAAGGTCTATGGTTGCTTGGATGGCTTGGGTGCATACCGGACAGTAAACGTCAATCTTGTGAAACCAGTTCATCATGCAGTTAGGCCATGGGCGGTAGACTCCTCTCTCTACATAACCTCCCCCTTCATAGATGCCTACTTTCCATGGTTCCTGTGGATTGTATTCAGGTGAATGAGGCTTTTGTGGATTGAATTTCTCAATATCTTTCTCTACATAGGTCTGCTTGGGTGATTTGTCAAGCATGGTCGCCCAGGTCTTCTCCTCCAGATTGGTCAGCGTGGTGATGTTAGCTTCCCAAGGTTCCACATCAGAAAAATACAAGTCGCTCATATTGGTTCCACCAATATATTCATCGGCAAGTCCAACAAACAAGTGCCCGAACTCGTGGCTATAGGTCTTCCGGGTGGAGGCACCGGGGATGTTGGCGGCGCTGATTCCATAGAAATTATAGATGCCTCCCCCTCCATACTTCTGTGAGTTGGTGAGTATATAGATAATTTCATAAGGTGTGTTTGCTGCAATATCCAATAAACTCTGATAATCTTCCAGCATCTGATATCGCTCAATGCCAAATGTATAGTAATGGGCGTTTAGTGCCGTATTCCGCCATAAATGTTCTCCGGGTATTGATACGCCTGACTCTTTACTGGCCTTCCATACGGCACGGATGTTGAACTTGTTCCGGTTTTGTGTATAAGGCTCGTAACTAAACAGGTCATTGGTGAATGTCCGGCAGGCTTTGAGAAACAACTCTTTTTCAGCCTCAGTGTATCCTTCAGGAATTAGTACGATGTCTACCTTTTGAGCCGGATTTCCGGTGTAAAGAATGTCTATGGAAGGTAAGTTTGGGCGACTTTTTCGGATAGAGTAGTGGTCTACATCAATTTCCTGACTGAATTTCTTATGCAGTTTTCCCGTTTTGTTTTCGCGAGAGTAGATTTCAATGATGATATCCTGCTTGGGATAGGGAAATGTAAAACCTTCAGGCATAGCCTTAGAGGTCGTTTGTGCTTCGGGAGTAGTTTGCCATTCGTTAAATAAGGTGTTGTAACCACGTGAATAAATGACTTTTCCCGTAGTCTTATCTAAAATGCGGAATTGTTGGTTTCCTACATTGCGTGAATCTATCAAATAATTCTTGTTTCCTGCCCAATATGGTTCTTCGATAACCTCGTCAGCAAAATAATATTCTGATTGTGCGTCACCTGCATGATAATAGTCAAACCGCATGGTTTTCTCCATAAAATAGTCTTCAAATCTTGACTGGGCAAAGCATTGCACTATAGCAATAGTTACGGTGATGATGAGTCCGCACACTCTTTTGTTCTCTTTCATTAGCGATTATTTCTTGTCCTTTTGCAATTCCTTTTTCATTTGATTGCAAATTTAGATAAAATATCTGATATTATAGGCATTATTTTTCCCCTAATAAAAAAAAGAGGAACTTTCCTCACGGAAAGTTCCTCCCAAAACTTAGAAAAATATGAAACAAATCTTATAATATCTTTGTTTATTCAGCTTCTGCTACAACCTCAAATGGGATTTCAACAGAAACTTCTTTGTGCAGTTTTACGGTTGCCTTGTAAGAACCTACTTCCTTTACAGCACCTACAACGATAATCTTACGATCAATGTTGTGACCCAACTTTTGAAGTTCTTCTGCTATTTGGATGTTACCAACAGAACCGAAGATAGAGCCTGTAGCGCTAACCTTAGTGGCAATAGTCAATGAAACCTCTGCCAACTGAGCAGCCAAAGCTTCGGCATCAGCCTTAATTTTGGCAAGTTTGTGAGCACGTTGCTTCAAGTCTTCAGCCAACATCTTCTTGGCTGCGGGTGAAGCAATAACAGCTTTTCCGGTAGGAATAAGATAGTTACGGCCGTAGCCTGACTTTACGGTTACGATATCATTCTTGTAACCTAAACCTTGAACGTCTTCTTTCAAAATGATTTCCATACAAATTCCTCCTTCTTAATTATTTCATCATGTCAGTTACAAATGGAAGCAATGCCAAGTGGCGTGCTCTTTTTACAGCTTGTGAAACACGACGCTGATATTTCAATGAAGTGCCTGTAATACGACGAGGTAGGATTTTTCCTTGCTCGTTCAAAAACTTCTTCAAGAATTCAGGATCTTTGTAGTCGATATATTTAATGCCACTCTTTTTGAAACGGCAATATTTTTTCTTTTTAACGTCTACTGTCGGTGGAGTTAAATATCTGATTTCTGATTGTTGTGCCATGATTAATCCTCCTTTTTAGCTGATTTTAAATTTATTCTTTTTGCAGAATACTCAATTGCATATTTGTCCAACTTGGTTGTTAAATAGCGAATCACGCGCTCATCGCGACGATAGTTGAGTTCCAACTTCTCAACGACTGTAGGTTCTGCTTTAAACTCAATCAACTGATAAAAACCAGTAGACTTCTTCTCAATGGGGTACGCTAATTTCTTTAATCCCCAATTCTCTTCATTGATAATCTCTGCACCTAACTTAGCAAGAATATCTTTGAACTTATCTACCGCTTCCTTCATCTGTACATCAGACAAAACGGGAGTTAAAATGAAAACGGTTTCGTATTGATTCATACTACGTTTGTTTGGTTATTAAATATGTTTGTTTTTAAAATCGGGCGCAAAGGTACTATTATTTTTCTGAATAAAGAAACTTTTTCTGTCTTTTTTCTGTTTTTAAGCCTCCTTTCTTGCTGTTTAGCAATAAAAATAGGAATGGGTTGTGTCTTTTTATGAATAAATATGTATCTTTGTGATGTTTTTCAAAAGGTTTGGATTAGTGGAGCAGTTTAATTATGACATCAGTTTGATTTTTGCCATACTCAATGGCAAGGTTTCTTCTGCAATTAACCGTAAGTTGTATCGCAATTTTAAGACTGCCGGTTTGGAAGTGACTCCTGAACAATGGACAATATTAGTCTATTTGTCTGATCAGGATGGAGTTTCTCAGCAAGAGTTGTGTAATGCTATTTATAAGGATAAGCCAAGTATGACTCGTCTGATAGATAATATGGAGCGTCAAGAGTGGGTAGCGCGTGTGATGAACAAGCAAGACCGGCGGACAAATCACATATATTTGACTCGTTATGGGCGTGAGGTGGCAAATCGTACAAGGCTGATAGCTTTACGTACTTTGAGGGAGGCTCTTCAAGGGTTGACAATAGAAGAGTTGAATGTAAGTCAAGAGGTGTTGAGGAAGATATTTTCGAATGCAAAAATGTGAGTTTTATACTCTTTTTTGCCTAAAGAAGCACTAAAAACGAAGTTTTAGGACTTTTTTAATCGAAATATTTCCGATATTAGAGAATTATGCTTTAATTTGTGGCAAGAAATCAAAAGAACTAATAAAATTTGTAAGATAATGAATACTTTTTTGAAGAATCTCGGATTGATACTGATTGTATTGGGAGCTGTTGCATTGATTGCTTGTTTCTTCACGGGCAATGTGAATAATAATGGGATATTGGCAAGTAGTGTTGCTGCTATCATCGTAGGCATTATTGTACATATTGTATTGAACAAGAGAATCACTGAGTAAAAAGCTCAATGAAGGAGATAAAAGAGGGAATCTGTGAAGGTTCCCTCTTTTATCTGTTTTTAGATGTAGTTCTTGTTTATTCCTAAAAACAAATAATTGTTTTTGGGAGTGTCCTTAATTCACAAGTTGGCAGAATCTTTTCTTTCCCTGTATATAGTAGCGAAAAAGAATACTCCAGTTTGTGCGTTCAGATATATACGTTACACAAGTTTTTTTAAGATTCTCTTTTCGTATAGCGATATACATAGGGCGCATATCCTTGAAATCGTGGTGTGCTTTCCATACAGCTTTTGCGTTTCTCCATTCTCCTTTTAATAGGAATTGCAGTGCTGCTACTCCATCAAGTATCATTCGGGTGTAGAGGATGGGCTTAAGTTCTTTCTCAGACAGATTTTTGTATAGCATCAACAGGTTGTTTCTGAAGTTCAGGTAGGTTTTTCGTGGGTTCTCTTTGTTGAGTGTCGCTCCGCCTACATGATAAACTTTGCTTTTGGGTATACATACAATCTTTTTTCCTCTACTTCTGAGCCTCCAGCACAAGTCTATCTCTTCCATGTGTGCAAAAAAGCGGTTGTCAAGCCCACCGTTGATCCGATATTCTTCAGTGCGTATCATTAATGCAGCTCCTGTAGCCCAGAATATAGGAACGATTTCGTCATATTGTCCATCGTCTCTTTCAGTTGTTGCCATAATTCTACCTCTGCAAAAGGGATATCCATATTTATCGATAAATCCTCCGCAGGCTCCTGCATATTCAAAATTACTCTTTTGCTTCCAACTGAGCAACTTGGGTTGACAGGCTGCAACCTCGGGATGTTGCTCCATGTAGTTGAGTAGGGGAGGGAGCCAGCCTTCAGTCACTTCTACGTCTGAGTTCAGTAGTAGGGTATAGGTCGCATCTACTTCTGTTAACGCCCGATTATAACCTTCTGCAAATCCATAGTTTCGGTCTAATTTGATTATGCGTACGTTAGGAAACTCTTGTGTCAACATAGCACATGAATCATCAGTAGAGTCGTTATCGGCTACGCATATCTCTACTCCTTCAATTGTTGAGTGCTTTAATACTGAAGGAAGGAAATTGCGTAGCATCTCTTTTCCGTTCCAATTGAGGATGACGACCGAAAGTTTTTTCTTCATTCTCTATACCTTATTATATTATATATAAAGTTTGGTGCTTCTTTTTCAAGTATTGCTTGTTCAGTTACAAGGTTATGGAATCAATGTCGCTTTGAGCGCATCTTTCTGTTTGTTCAGCTCTTCCAATCTCACTTTCACTATTTGGTTATTCATCTTTTGTTCGATGCCCTCAATCTCTATCCGAATATAGTTCTCGGTGAAGCCATGAAACGGCATGCCTGGCTTGGGCTTTTCTAACAAAACATAAGCTTCTTTCCCGATATGTGCCTTGTAGAATTCTTCCGTCTTTTTGTTTGAGAGTTCCAATAGTTGTTGACTTCGTTTGTGTTTCTCATCAGCGGATACTTTATGCTCAATTTTCAGTGCTTGTGTGCCAGGTCTTTCTGAGTAGCTGAAAACATGCAGTTGACTGATGTCGAGCCTTTCCAAGAAGTGTAGTGTTTCGTTGAAATACGTTTCCGTCTCTCCGCGTGAACCTACAATCACATCGACCCCAATGAATGCGTGCGGCATCAACTGTTTGATGTGTCTGATTCGTTCTGCAAACAGGGATGTGTTGTATCTTCTGTGCATTAATTTCAATACACTGTCTGAACCTGATTGAAGAGGAATATGGAAATGGGGCATGAATGCGCGCGATTGTGCGACAAACTCAATGATTTCGTCAGTCAATAAGTTTGGCTCGATAGATGAAATCCGGTAACGCTCAATCCCTTCCACGCGGTCAAGGGCCTTCACTAACTCAAAGAACGTTTCACCGGTGCTTTTTCCGAAATCACCGATGTTTACTCCGGTGATTACAATCTCTTTTCCGCCTTCTTGTGCTACCTGTTTTGCTTGTTCAATCATCGATTGTATAGAACCGTTCCGGCTTCTTCCCCGGGCGTAAGGAATGGTACAATAGGAGCAAAAATAGTCACATCCGTCTTGTACTTTCAGAAAATAGCGTGTACGATCACCTCGAGAACAAGATGGGGCAAAAGATTTTATATCTTTCATGGTTGTAGATAAAATCTCGCCTTGCTCGCGTTTGTGCATATCTCCTAAAAGTGCAATCAATTCCCCTTTCTTTTCTGCTCCAAGTATCAGGTCTACCCCTTTGATGTCGGCTATCTGTTGTGGCTTTAATTGTGCATAACATCCGGTCACCACCACGTATGCTTCGGGATGTTGTTTGATGAGCTTATGGATGGCTTGTCGGCATTTCTTGTCTGCGACTTCTGTAACCGAACATGTATTGATGATGCATAAGTCTGCTTTTTCATCTTTACGTGTGACGGTGCGTACACCTGCCTCTTTTAGCATCTTTGCGATTGTTGAGGTTTCTGAGAAGTTGAGCTTACACCCCAATGTGTAGTAGACGGCAGTTTTGCTTTCAAATATACTTTTATCTATCATCTGGTTTCTGACTTTCTGAAACAAGCGACAAAGATAGTTGTTTTTGGTGAAAAATCGAAGATGAACTCCATTAAACAATGCGAAATGAAAGAATAAAAGAGGAAAGTCCGACTCTTAACCTTACTTATTTGGCAATGTTTGTTTTTTGATTGGGGAGGGAGAGACGAAAAAGGTGCTGATGAATAAGATGAATGTATAATAATAGTGAGAGCTTTGGAAAGGCTGTTAAACAGACAAATTTGCGGTTAAAGAAGTCGAATGATAAATTTTGTTCTTGAAGTAGATAAAAATGGTGTTTTTGTAACTTGTTGATTTATAGCTAAATCTATTTTTGTAGCAAAAAAAATAAAAAAAAAGTGGTCGTAAATGATACAACCTATTCAAAAAGTGCCTAACTTTGCACTGATTTATTGAGCAAATTGATTGTTTTACAGTTTAAAAGTCAAAGAAAAATGAAAAAATTAGTTTTTGTATTCGCAGCTTTCGCCGCTATTTCTTTCGCTTCTTGTGGAAACAAGACTGCTAACAACGCTGAAGGAACAGAAAGCGTAGTAGTTGCAGAAGAGGTTGTTGCTTGCGATTCTGTTGCTTGCGACTCTGTTGCTTGCGATTCTGCAAAGTGCGATTCTGCAAAGTGTGATTCTGCTGCTTGTGCTTGCGTTAAGTAATCAATTCAGTAGAATTTGAAAACGGATAAAGTCTGCCGCGCCAAGTTGGTGCACAGACTTTTTTTGTGTCCATATGCTTCAGCCCTATTCTTCCTGTGGGGTTGTTTTCTTTGTTTTATCTGAATGCTATGTCGACAATTACTTGGGCGCCTACGGCTTCGTTCAGCCTTTTGACGAGTTGTTTGCGCATCATTTGCAAATCTTGTCTGAGAGCCGGAGAGGTAAGGTGGACGTGTAGTGTCTGATTGCGGATAAATAATTGTCCGGTATAGTTGGATATTGTCTTTCCCAATACCGACTCCCATGCTTGGATGAGTCGGAACTCATTGAGGGGAGACTCGATTCCTTCTTCGCGCAAGAATCGGCGTACGATGTCTCCTATCGGTAGTGCATTGCTTCGTTTCATAGTTGTTGTTTTAATTGTTGCTTTCTGCTTTGAGGTGCAGTTCGCCATTCGTTACTTCAAAAAGCTTGTAGGTTTGGTTCATGCCACCCAAAATGCTGTCAAGATGGTCGCGGTTAGTGTCGGTGATGAATATCTGCCCGAAGTTTTCGCATGACACCAAATTAACTATCTGTTCAACCCGTTGGGTATCCAACTTGTCAAATATGTCATCGAGTAACAATAGGGGAGTAGTGTGGTTACCGGTTCGCTTTAAAAAGTCGAATTGTGCCAATTTCAGTGCTATCAAATAAGTCTTGTTTTGTCCCTGCGAACCTTCGCGCTTGATTGGAAATTCGCCCAGGCGCATCTCCAGCTCATCTTTGTGTATACCATGCAGTGAATAGCCGACAATACGATCTTTAGGGCGGCTTTGCCGGATAATCTCATTCAATGGGCCCCGTTGGGCATGTGAGGTATAGAGCAGGTCCACCTCTTCTTGATTTTGCGAGATATGGGCATAGAATTTTTTGAAGATAGGGATGAATTCATCGATGAATTCCTTGCGGCATTGGTAGATGATTTCTCCGGATGCCGCCATCATCTCTTCCCATACATCAAGCAACTCTTCGTCAAACTCCTCTTCTGTCTTCAATAAGGCATTGCGTTGTTGAAGCGCTTTATTGTAGCGTACCAAGGCATCGAGGTAATTTCGGTTGTATTGCGAGATCACTACATCCATAAATCGGCGTCGTTCTTCACTGCCTCCGGCTATGAGATCAGAATCGGAAGGTGAAACGATGACCAATGGGATAAACCCGATATGGTCGGCAAGGCGAGGATACTCTTTTTTGTTGCGCTTGAACTGTTTTTTTCGTCCCCGTTTCATGCCGCAATAAATCTCTTCGGGCGTATGGTTGTCTTGCTCGTAAAAACCCTGTAACACGAAAAACTCTTGTCCGTGGCTGATGATTTGTGAATCAATGGGATTTGTTGAACTCTTGCAGAACGAGAGGTAGTAGACGGCATCGAGCAGATTGGTCTTTCCCATACCATTGCTGCCAATAAAGCAGTTGAGCTTGGGGGACAGTTCAAGCTCGGCCTGTAAAATATTCTTATAGTTCAGTACGGAGATACGTTTCAGAATCATTCTTATGTCTTCTTTTTACAAGCAAAAATAGCCATAATTCTTCATTCAGCCACCCTAATTGGGGATTTATTTGAAAAAAAAACGCTTCAAATTTCGCTAATCAGTAGAAATAAGCTAAATTTGCCGCTTGAATAGAATTTTATATCCATAGAAATAATAAAAGAATAATATAAAATGGCAAAAGAGACAAACAAACAACAAACCGTAGTGAATGTTGAAGAGACATTGAACAAGTCAGAAGCATTCATCTTGAAAAACAAGAAAATGATTTTAGGTGGCATCATTGCCATAGTGTTAATCTTTGCAGGAAGTTGGGCATACAACGAGTTTATCTCTACTCCCCGCGAGAATGCTGCGGCTGAAGCATTGTACAAGGCTGAGCAATATTTTAATGCCGACAACTACGAGCAGGCATTGAATGGCGATTCATTGGGTTGCATGGGATTTATAGCAGTTGCTGACGAATATAGTGGTACTGATGCCGGTAATTTGGCAAAAGCTTATGCCGGAATCTCTTTGGCGCAATTGAAGAGATACGAGGAGGCGACTTCTTATTTGGAAGACTTCAGTGGCGACGATGCAATGGTTGCACCTGCCGTGTTGGGTGCTTTGGGTAACTGCTATGCTCAGTTGGGCGACAATGAAAAGGCGGCATCAACCTTGATGAAGGCAGCAGCTGAAGCCGACAACAATTCATTGAGTCCTCTCTACCTGATGCAAGCCGGTGAAATCTACGAAGCCCTTGGTGAAAACAAAAAGGCATTGGATGCTTATAACCAAGTAAAGAACAAGTATCCGAGAACCATGCAGGCTTATGATGTCGACAAGTATATCGAGCGTGCTACCACAAAATAAGTTGGAAACAAAAGTCAGTTTATAAAATAAAGCCAAACTTGCGCTTTCGGCAGAAGGGCAAGTTTGGCTATTACATTATTATATATAGAACAAAATAAACCAAGAAAAGAAAAATCATGTCTACAGCTCATCACAATCTTTCGGATTACGACGTGGATTCAGTTCCTGACGCGTCGAGTATGCGATTCGGTATCGTAGTGTCAGAATGGAACAGTAATATAACAGGTCCCCTGCTTGAAGGAGCCATTGCAACCTTGAAGAAACACGGTGCCAAAGACGAACACATATGGGTGCAGACTGTTCCCGGAAGTTTTGAACTGACCTTTGGCTCTGCCCAAATGGTCAAGAGCGGCAAGGTGGACGCTGTCATAGCCATCGGATGTGTAGTACGTGGCGACACTCCCCATTTCGACTATGTGTGTATGGGAGCAACCAATGGCATTACGCAACTCAACACCTTGTATGATGTGCCTGTAATCTATGGCTTGATTACAACCAACAATATGCAGCAAGCAGAAGACCGTTGTGGGGGTACTTTGGGTAACAAAGGAGACGAATGTGCTATCACAGCAATAAAAATGGTCGATTTTGTTTGCAAGTTAAAAAAATAAGTTGTACCTTTGCACCGCAATTCAGAAGAGACGACCTCTTAAGAGTTGCTGTCGGGCAAATACCAGAGTGGCCAAATGGGGCAGACTGTAAATCTGCTGGCTTACGCCTTCGGTGGTTCGAATCCATCTTTGCCCACTTTAAAGATGCGGAAGTAGCTCAGTTGATAGAGCATTAGCCTTCCAAGCTGAGGGTCGCGGGTTTGAGCCCCGTCTTCCGCTCTAATCGAGGAGCTTGTCAATCTTTGGCAAGCTCTTTTTTTGTGCCTCTTGTTTCTTATTTGAGTGGGGCGTCGCAATATGGGGTCAGCTGATTTTTCCGGTTGGTGAAGACTCGCCAATCAAGAATAAAGGGTTATCTTTGTCCCCATGAAATCAGATCAGTTATTACGTGCCATCCTTCCGGATGTGCTTATAGACAATTTTGACGTAGTCAGTTTTGAG
>JAFUPU010000013.1 GCA_017472635.1 Bacteroidaceae bacterium | reverse complement strand
TTCCTCTGGCAAGAGGGACACACCGCTCATGCCACTCGCGAGGAGGCTGAGGCACAACGCATGCTCAACGTGTATGCCGATTTTGCCGAAAACTATATGGCTGTACCTGTCGTTAAGGGTGTGAAGAGTGCCAATGAGCGTTTTGCCGGAGCTCTCGATACGTATACCATCGAAGCTTTGATGCAGGATGGCAAGGCACTTCAGTCGGGTACATCGCACTTCCTTGGACAGAATTTTGCCAAGGCATTCGATGTGCAGTATGTAGACAAAGAAAACAAGTTGCAATACGTGTGGGCTACCTCTTGGGGAGTATCAACCCGTTTGATGGGAGCTCTCATCATGTCGCATTCCGACGATAATGGTTTGGTGCTGCCTCCAAAATTGGCTCCAATCCAGGTTGTTATTGTCCCCATTTACAAGAATGACGAGCAACTGACAGCTATCAATGAACGCGCTGAGGCTATTGCTGCACGTTTGCGCGAAATGGGAATATCAGTGAAGTATGACAATGCCGACAACAAGCGCCCGGGATTTAAATTTGCCGAATACGAGCTCAAGGGTGTGCCGGTGCGTCTGGTAATGGGTGCCCGTGACCTGGAAAACAATACTTTGGAGGTGATGCGTCGCGATACGTTGGAGAAACAGACCGTCTCATTGGATGGCATTGAAGAGTATGTGAAGAACTTGTTGGACGAAATCCAACAAAACATATACCAGAAAGCATTGGACTATCGTATGGCTCATACAACCAAAGTAGACAGCTACGAAGAGTTTAAAGAGAAAATTGAAGAGGGTGGATTCATCCTTGCCCATTGGGACGGAACTTCTGAGACGGAAGAGCGCATCAAGGAGGATACGAAGGCTACCATCCGTTGCATTCCTTTCGAGGCTGACGAAGAGAGCCTGACACCGGGTAAGTGTATGGTGACCGGAAAACCGTCTGCCCGTCGTGTCCTGTTTGCACGTGCCTATTGATGCAGATGACCTGAAAGAACAGTTTGGATATAGAAAAAGGGGATGTTTCAAAAAACATCCCCTTTTTTATATAGTTTGCGTCAGGTTGGCAAAGTGTTTGTAATCTTTCCAACCGACTGTCGTTTTTTTCATTTATCCTTTTTTCTCCACCACCATGAGCCGAAAAGGTCGCGCCATGAGTTGAACTCGCGTTTATAAATGATACCCAACCCTTGTGTGTTGAAAGTGGTTTTGGCGAAATAGCGGTCGTTAGTCATGTTGTATGCTTTCAAGCGGATATTGCCCGATGGGGTAAGCAGCCATTGGATGTTGAAATCTCCTACGAAGTTGCTGTTTGCCAGCTGATTCTCTCTGTATCCGAAGTTTCCGTTGATAAGCAGGCGATTGTTGAGCAGGCGTCCTGACAAGATTCCTTCAACCTCCAGGTCGCTCCATCCTTCCTGTCCGGTACTGAAATTGCTTGAGAAGTTCCAGTTGTTCATGTTCAAAGCCTGCGAAAGGATGTTGTTGAGTTGACCCGATAAGGTGGATGAAAGCAGTGATGACATGGCATCTGACGAAGAACGCCCCTCGGTGTTGGCATAGTCATAGGTATAGAACTTTCCGATGCCTAACAGATAGATTATCTGCATCTTCATCTGCTCGTCGGTGCTGATGGCACTGCGTACCAGTTCCCGCTCTTCGTCATTGACCGTAGGCAATTCCAGGTCAAAAGAGAGAGCGGGTGATGCCAATGTACCTGTCATGTTGATGATACAGTTTACTTTAACGGTATTTTGGTTGAAGGTGGCATCCGGTATCAGGTCAGAGAGTGAAGCAGAGTTTACGGTATATACAGCCTTCA